>CABSBK010000275.1 GCA_902475865.1 uncultured Collinsella sp. | reverse complement strand
AATCGCCGCGGGGCGCTCATGGCTTCGGGCTCTGCGGTTATCCTCGCGGTGCAGTTTTTGATCAACGCGCTGGGTATTCTCAACGTGTTTCCTATGACGGGTAAGCCGCTGCCGTTCATCAGTTACGGCGGCTCGTCGATTATCGTGTCGCTCATGCTCGCCGGGCTTATTTTGCGCGTCTCGCACGAGAGCGCTCGACGCGATGAATACGATCGTCGTCGCGATAGCTTTGCCGTTATGGACGAGAGCACTGCCGGTGTTCCCCATACACGTGGGGAGCGCTCGTCGCGTGGCGGTTTTACCGTCTTGAACGGTTTTACTTCGGAGTCGGATGCCCGTCCGCGACCGGCGCCGCAGAGTCGCCCGCAACGACCTACGCCGCGCAATACGGGTGCCGGATATAATCGGATCGACTTGAATTCGGACCCGTCGGCGCGCTTGCGCACCGACGACCAGGGGCCGCGCGTACGAAGGGACTACCATGACCGATAAGATGACCGTTGCTATCGCAGCCGGCGGCACGGCGGGACATATCAACCCCGCACTCGCCTTGGCCGAGGAGCTACGTGACCGTGGCCACCACGTTGTGTTTGTGGGTCAGTCGCATAAGCTCGAGGGTCGTCTGGTTCCCGAGGCAGGGTTCGATTTTGTGCCGATTACGGTTACGGGCTTCGACCGCTCTCGCCCTTGGACGGCATTGAGCTCGCTGTGGCGTGTCTATAAGGCGAAGCGCACGCTCGGCAGCCATTTTTCTAAAGTCTGCAAGCCCGATGTCGCTATAGGTTTTGGCGCCTATGTCGAGGTCCCGCTTCTGGGCTGGTGCAAAGACGCGGGTATTCCGTATCTGCTGCACGAACAGAACTCCGTTCCGGGCCTTGCTAACAAGATGATGAGTTCGCATGCCGCCCGCGTTTGCATCTCGGTGCCGGCGGCACGTTCCGTGTTTGAGCGCGAGGGCGATCCTGACCATGTGCTCATGACCGGCAACCCCGTGCGCCGTTCTGTGATCGAGGGAGATCGGGTTCGCGGTCGCAGGGCTCTCGCCGTGCCTGAGGACGCCACACTCCTGCTGGTGTTTGGCGGCTCACTTGGTGCTCAACATCTTAATGAGCGCGTGGCTTCGCTTAAAAACGAGTTGCTCTCGCGGGATAATCTCTATGTTTTGCATTCGACGGGCGCCGATGGCTTCGAGGACACCGAGCGTGCTCTTGCCCTGATGCCCGAGGAGGCGAAGCGGTATCGCGTCCAGCCCTACATCGACAATATGGGCGATATGCTGGCCGCGGCCGATTTGGTCCTCTCGCGCTCGGGCGCTTCGAGCGTTGCCGAAATCGCGGCCCTTGCCGTTCCTTCGGTACTGGTGCCGTATCCGCATGCGACGGCCGATCATCAGACCACCAATGCCCGCTATCTGGTCGATGCCGGTGCTGGCGTGCTCTGCGCCGATGCCGATATCGATACCCAGGCGTTTGCCGATGAGCTGCTGCATCTTATCGATGATGCGCAGGCGCGCGATGCCATGCGTCAGGCGGCTCGCGGTTTGGCCCAGGACCGCGCTGCCGTCCTTTTGGCAGACGCGGTAGAAGGATTGCGTTAGTTAGACGGGATATCGCGGGTCGCCCTCGCGCGGATGCGGTAGGTGCGGTACAGTAGACGGGTTACAGGCAGTGTTTACGCAAGGAGTACACGAGCACATGGCTGATTCCCAGACTGCAACCTCCGCGCCCGATTTCAAGAGCGCCCATTTTATCGGTATCGGTGGCGCCGGCATGAGCGGCATCGCCCTCGTCCTTCACGAGCGCGGCTATGTCGTTACCGGCTCCGACCTTAAGACGTCTCGCTATATTCGCCAGCTTACCCGTGCCGGCGTGAAGGTGCATGTGGGCCATGAGGCCGCCACCATCGACGAGGTCAAGCCCGACGTCGTCGTGGTCTCTACCGCTATTCCCGAGTCCAACCCCGAGCTCGTCCGTGCGCGCGAGCTGGGTATTCCCGTGTGGCCTCGCGCCAAGATGCTCTCGGCTCTGGGCCACGGCTACACCACCGTCGCCGTCGCCGGTACTCACGGCAAGACCACGACCTCTTCGATGTGCGCCACCATGCTCGACCGCATGGGTCTGGACCCCAGCTTCCTGATCGGTGGTATTGTCGAGGGCTACGATACCAACGGCAAGAACGGACCGGGGGACTAGTTTGTCGACGAGGCGGAT
>CABSBK010000274.1 GCA_902475865.1 uncultured Collinsella sp. | reverse complement strand
GAAATTGACCGGCAGATTGGCCAAACGGCGGGCTCGCAGCGTCAACGGTTCCGCCGTTCGTTAGAACGGCGGAACCCATGGGGCTCGCAGCGTCGAGGGGTTCCGGCGTTTGGTAAAACGCCGGAACAAATCAGTGTTCGATCCAGCAGCGTAGGGTCTCGCCAGCTTGCAGGTGACGCAGGTTCTCTGCGGCAATGTCGACCACATTGTTGAGCGTAGCCTCCAAGTGGAACCAGCCCGAGATATGCGGTGTGATGAGCATGTTGGGCACATCCCACAGGGGGCTTGTATCAGACAGCGGCTCGGGGTCGGTGACGTCGACCGCGGCGCCGGCGAGATGTCCCGACTCCAGGGCGGCGACCAGGTCGTCGGCAACCACGAGGTCACCGCGGCCGCCGTTGGCAAAGAAGGAGCCCGGCTTCATCGCGGTAAAGAACTCGGCGTTCGCCAGGCCGCGGGTCTCGGGCGTGCTGGGCATAAAGGATGCGACGACGTCAGCCTCGGCCAGGCGCTCGGGCAGGGCATCCATGCCGTCCATGTCCTCAAATACAATGGGGTAGACGAGCGGATGGCGCTTGATGCCGCGGACGTGCGCGCCCATGCTGCGGCATAGCGTGGCAAAGTGGCCGCCGATATCGCCTGCGCCCAGCACCAGCACATTGGCGTTTTTGAGCGAGGTGACCGACCCCAAATCCTCCCAGCGATGCTCGCGCTGCAAGTCGTGATAGCCGGGCAGGCGCTTCATCATGGAAAGGACCATGGCAAACATGTGCTCGCTCACGGCTTGGCCGTAGGCGCCCACCGAGCAGGAAAGCTTGGCGTCGGCTGGCACGGTGCCGGCGGCCAGGTAATCGTCATAGCCCGCGGTCTGCAGTTGCAGCAGCTGGAGGTGCTCGCACGCGGTAAGCATGTCAGGGTCGATGTTGCCCAAGATCACGTCGGCATCGGCGACCTGCTCGCGCGTGGCGGCGTCGGAGCTCGTGTAGATAAAGTCCTCGCCCGGAGCGCTCGACTCAAGAATTGCGCGATGGCGGTCATTGACGGGCAGCAAAACCAGGATGTTCACAAGCAGTCCTCTCCGCTCGACCTGCCAAAAAGGGACAGGTTTATTTTGGCAGGTTTTATCAGGCAAAACGTTCAAATAAAAACGCCGGATGCAAGACGAGCGTGCCCGTCAGCATCCGGCGCATCCACGGCTACCAGCTCAGCAGCTCGTAGCCGTCCTCGGTCACCACGAGCTGAACCTCGCACTGGGCCGAATCGCTGCCGTCCTTGGTGCGCACGCACCAACCGTCACCCTTGCTAATCTTGATGTCGGGCGCTCCGGCATTGACCATGGGCTCGATGGTAAAGACCATGCCCGGGGCCATGATGGTGTCCACATCGGGCGCCTCGGTGGTAAAGCCCACAAACGGGTCCTCGTGGAACTCCTTGCCGATGCCGTGTCCGCCGTACTCGCGCACCACGCTAAAGCCGGCGTCCTCGACCGTCTTTTGTACGACCTCGGCCATAACGGACAGCGGCAGCCATGGCTTGACGGCCGCCAGGCCCGCCTCCACGCTGGCGCGGGTGACGTCGACCAGGCGCTGGCGCTCGGCAGAGACTTCGCCGATGCAGAACATGCGGCTCGAGTCGCTATAGTAGCCGTCCAAGATCGTGGAGCAGTCCACGTTGATGATATCGCCCTCGTGCAGCACGTCCGTATCGCAGGGGATGCCGTGACAGACGACGTCATTGATCGAGGTGCATACGCTCTTGGGGTAGCCCTCGTAGTTGAGGTCTGCCGGCGTGCCGCCGTGCTCGACGGTGTAGTCGTAGATCATCTGGTCGATCTGGTTGGTGGTCATGCCTGCGACGATGTGCTCGCCTACGTAGTCGAGCACGCCCACGTTGATGGCGGCGGAGCGCTTGATGCCCTCGATATCGGCGGGCGTCTTGTAGAGCGTGCGGGGCAGGACCTCCCAGCCCTCTTCCCACAGGCGCTCGAGGCGCTCGTCGAAGGCGCTATGACATTTCTTATATTTTTTGCCGCTGCCGCACCAGCAAGCGTCGTTGCGGCCAGGCACGGGTCCATTGTCAAACATGGCTAACTTCCTTTCATTCGCAGCTAGTATAGCCCACTCACGCGTCCATAAAAGTTGCGGTGATATAGTTCCGATTTAAGCGGTTTAACAGCACAAATAGGAACTATATCACCGCAACTGATGGGGTGGGATGG
>CABSBK010000273.1 GCA_902475865.1 uncultured Collinsella sp. | reverse complement strand
ATCGAAACAGTCTACTTTGCACGGGGGTCCAGCATGAAATACGACTTCACTTCAATCATCGACCGCCACGGCATGGACTCCATCGCCGTTGACTCTTGGGGCGAGATCCCCGGTATGGCTCCGAACGCACCCGACGAGGGCTTCGACCGCATCCCCATGTGGGTGGCCGACATGAATTTTGCCACGGTGCCCACGGTCCAGGAACACATCATTCAGCGTGCCCAGCACCCCATGTTTGGCTACTTTAACCCGCGCGCTGAGTACTTCGATCGCATCATCGAATGGCAGAATCGCCGCAATGGCGTCGAAGGTTTGAGCCCTGAACATATCGGCTACGAAAACGGCGTGCTGGGCGGCGTCGTGTCGACGCTGCGCGCGTATGTCCAGCCGGGCGATGCGGTGCTGGTCCACAGCCCCACCTACATCGGCTTTACCAAGTCCATCGAGGCCGCGGGCTATCGCATTGTCCACAGCCCGCTTAAACTCGACAACCGGGGCGTGTGGCGCATGGACTTTGAGGACATGGAGTACAAACTCGCCCAAAACAACATCCATGCCGCGGTGTTCTGCTCGCCGCACAATCCCTGCGGGCGCGTATGGGAGCGCGACGAAATCGAGCGCGCCATGGACATCTATCGCCAGCACGATTGCGTGGTGATCTCGGACGAGATTTGGTCCGATATCATCCTGCCGGGGCACAAGCATATCCCGACGCAGTCGGTGAGCGAGGATGCCCGCATGCGTACGGTTGCCCTCTACGCGCCCAGCAAGACGTTCAACCTGGCGGGCCTGGTCGGCAGCTACCACATTGTCTACAACGAGACGCTGCGTGACCGCATGTGCGCCGTGTCCGACAAGACTCACTACAACGAGATGAATGTCCTCTCCATGCATGCGCTTATCGGTGCCTATCAGCCGCAGGGCTACGAGTGGGTGGACGAGCTCAACCAGGTGCTTGCCGGCAATATCGAGTACTTCTGCGATTACGTGGACGAGCATTTTGAGGGCGTGTCCTATTCGCGTCCGCAGGGCACGTACATGGTGTTTCTGGACTGCACCGAGTGGTGCCGCGAGCATGGCCGCGATATTCAGTGGCTGCTCGACGAGGGGGCGCGCGTGGGCGTGGGGTATCAGGACGGCCGTCCGTTCCACGGGCCCTGCCACATTCGCGTGAATCTGGCGCTACCGCTTTCGCGCGTAAGGGAAGCGTGCGACCGCTTGGACCGCTACGTTTTTAATGCACGGTAAGTGAGCACTGCATGCGGGGCCTTCTGCCAGGCCGGCTGGAAGGCCCCGTGTGGTAAGGCATCTGTAACCATTGGGCGCAGACCTGCTGCGGAGGTTTATTTTTCTTGAATCTGCTTACCGCAGAGATGCTCAATCGTAATCTCGTAGAGCTGGACGCCCTTGATGTCTTTGGCGATTTCCTCTTCGACTTCCTCGGCAGAAGGGTAGTACTTAAGCGCGAGCCGGCGGACTTTGTCCTCGATAAACGCGGGAGTGTCATTTGCCAGGCGACAGCGGCCAAAGACCACGGTACTCATAACGTATGGAGCCCAGTCACCGTCCTGGTACCACTCGTTGCCGTAAACGGTAAAGCAGACCTTGTCATCGCGCTTGAGTGCGTCGACCTTGTGGCCAGCCTTGGCGCCATGGAAATAAATCTTGTCGTGCTCGGCGTCAAAGAAGTAGTTGACGGGAATGGCGTACGGGTAGCCATCGTCGCCGTTGACGGCAAAGACGCCGCGCTTGCAGGTAGCGAGCAGTTCGCGCGCTTCCTCGTCGGTGATGGCGCGTTTCTTTCGACGTAAGGGCCTAAACATCGTTGGCTTCCTTTCTGGTCGTGCGTGGTGGTTGAGCACAAACTATAGCGAAACGGATCCGTTTTTCTTGATGCGGGCGAGTATGTTTTTGAGCTTGTTAAAGTCGAGCGGTTTGGACAGATGGGCGTTCATGCCGGCGTCGTGTGCCGCCTTGGCATCCTCGGCAAATGCGTTGGCGGTGAGCGCGATGATGGGGATGTCGGCCGCATCGGCCTTTTCGCTCAGGCGAATCGCGCGGGTTGCCTCGTAGCCATCCATGCCCGGCATCATGATGTCCATCAGGATCGCATCGAAGCTGCCGGCGGGACGACCAGCGTATAGGTCGACCGTTTCGTTGCCGTCGGCGGCGCGAGTTACGACGATGCCCTCGCTTTCGAGTAGAGTCTGGGCAATCTC
>CABSBK010000272.1 GCA_902475865.1 uncultured Collinsella sp. | reverse complement strand
CCCGTTTATCCTGGGCGAGCTTGGCCTGCTCGAGGGACGCCGCGCCACGTGCTTCCCCGGCTTTGAGAAGAGCTTCCCCGAGGGAGCTTATACCGGCGAGAAGGTCACGCAAGACGGCAATATCATCACTGCCAGCGGCATGGCACAGTCACTCCCCTTTGCCTTGGAGCTGCTGCGCACGCTCGCCGGCGAGAAGGCCGTCGAGAAGGTCGCCGAGGGCATCCAACTATGATTTTGGCTTCGCAATCGCCGCGCCGCATAGAGCTGATGCGCGAGGCGGGCTATAACATTCGCGTAATTCCCGCAGATATCGATGAAACGCCTTTTGATGGCGAAGCTCCGCTTACGCTCGTCGAGCGCTTGGCGCGTGCCAAAGCTGCTGCCGTCGCCGCCGAGCATGCCGAGCCCAATGAGTTGACCGTCGCGGCCGATACCATCGTCACCTTCGATGGCAAGATTTTGGGCAAGCCGGCAAACGAGGACGAGGCGCGCACCATGCTCCGCGAGCTTTCGGGCCGCACGCACCAGGTGGCGACCGGCGTCTGCATCGTTAAAGCCGGCGACGCTACAGCTCCGCATGCCGCCGAGAGCCTGTCGTTTGTCGATGTGACCGACGTGACGTTCTATGAGCTTACCGAGGAGCAGATCGAGCGCTATGTTGCCTCCGGCGAACCCATGGACAAGGCCGGAGCCTACGGCATCCAGGGCACAGGCGGCCGCATGCTCGTGCACGACATTTCGGGTGACTTCTACAACGTGGTGGGCTTGCCTATCGCCCGCGTCGCACGCGCGATTCAAAAACTCTCGTAATTGCATCTGGCGCTGGGTATCCCCCAGCGCCTACAATTTTGCCGTACCGTACGGATCCCGACCGGGCATAAGGCCCGGCGGAAAACCGATAGGAGAAAATATGGACACACTGCTCGAAGCCATCGATGTCTGCAACGTCGATGGCTTTTGCTTTGGCAACTATACGGACGAGGAGGCTGGCACCGGCTGTACCGTAATCGTGGCGCCCGAGGGTGCCACTGGTGGCGTTGACGTACGCGGTGGCGCTCCCGCTTCGCGCGAGACCGACCTGCTGCGCCCCGAAAACACCGTCGATAAGGTCCACGCCGTCTGCCTTTCGGGCGGATCGGCCTTTGGCCTCGAAGCCGCAAGCGGCGTCGCCCGCGAGCTTGAGAGCCGCGGCATCGGCTTGCCCGTCGGTCCCACGCAGGTGCCTATCGTGTGCTCCAGCTGCATCTTCGACCTCGCCTTTGGCGACCCCACCGTGCGCCCCGACATCGAGGCCGGTGCCGCCGCAGTGCGCGAGGCGCTCGACCACACCCCTGCCTCGCTCGAGCAGGGCAACGTGGGCGCCGGCACCGGCGCCACCGTAGGCAAGCTCATGGGACCTGCCACCTGCATGAAGGCCGGCCTCGGAGCTGCCGCCGTGGCGCTCGGCCCCGTCAAGGTGGGCGCCGTGGTCTCGGTCAACGCCTGCGGCAACGTCGTCGACCCCTTCACCGGCGAGTGGGTCGCCGGCATGCGCGCCGCAGCCGATAGCGACCAGATCGTCGACATGGAGCTCGCCGCCTTTGCCGCCGCCGGCTCTATGCAGATGCCGCTCGACCGCACCAACACCACCATCAGCTGTATCGTCACCAACGTGGAGCTCACCAAGGCCCAGGCCACCAAAGTCTCTCAGATGGCCGCAGACGCCTACGCGCACGCCATCCGCCCCACACACACCACCAACGACGGCGACGCCATCTACACCCTCGCCAGCGGCAAGTTGTGCGCCCAGGCAAGCGCCGCCGTTCCCCTAGACCTGCTGGGCATGCTCGCCGTAAGGGCCCTAGAAACCGCCATCGTAAACGGAGCCAAAACCGCCAAAACCTCCCACGGCATCCCCGGCGCCGCGAAGTAAACTAGCTCGTCCGGTTGTCCGGTGGGTCTTGGTTAAGTTTGCTGCTCTACAGTCCTGGCTCGCACGAAGAGCACATTAAGTGCTCTTCGGCTCGTGCGGAACTCGCGACAAACATAACCAAGACCCACCGGGCAACCTACTCAACTAAATCCCTTTCAGCCCAGGCCCCTGTGTACCGCGCGTCTAAGATCTTCAAATTCTGGCAGCCTGACAATCGATTCTTATAGCAAAGGCCCCTTGGCCTTTAGTTTGATACCAGTTCCGCACGAGCCGGAAAGCACTTAATGTGCTTTCCGTGCGAGCAGGAC
>CABSBK010000271.1 GCA_902475865.1 uncultured Collinsella sp. | reverse complement strand
GGTCAGCTCAACGCCCTCGGCGTTGGCGACCGCAAGCGTTTCGCGCATGGCGGAAACAAAGCAGCGACGCTGCTCGGAGCCCGGCTCCGTGGCGCTTCCGTAGGTCCCGCCGTAGGCCATGCACGTCTGGTTGATGCCATCGTTGAGCATGAGTTTGGCCCACATGCGGTGCGCAATGTCGCTCTCAACGGTATGGGCGATGCCGCAGCGTGTGTAGAGCCCGTCGATGGCGGTGACGGTTGCGGGCTCGGTGCCTGCTGCCGCGCCAAAGCGAATCTCGCCCGCATTGGTAAAGGTGAGCGCGCCGTTGAGGAACACGGCGTCCATGCCCTGGCAGATACCAAGAACGGTATGCTCCCAGCCAAAGCGTTCGGCAATCTTTTGCTCGCTCGTAATGCCGTTGCACAGCGAGGCGATGAGCGTGTTGGGCCCCACGACGCGTTCCATAGTCTTGAGTGCTTGGTTGAGTCCCGTCGTCTTGACCGTGAGAATGACCAGATCGGCGGGCGTTGCTTCACTGACGCGCACGGACTTGAGTGCGCAGGGCTCGCCGTTGACCGTAAGGGCGTCGCCTGCGTGACGCTCGAAACGGGCGTCGTCCATAATGTATTCGACGGCATCGTTGCCGAGCGTCTTGGCAATCATGCTGCCATAGAGTAGACCGACGCCACCCTTGCCGATAAAGGCAACCTTGTTGATCTGCACGTGAATCATCTCCTCACAAAAAGGCGCCCGCGTGCGGGGCGCCTGGTGGATTGTATGCCGCTGGAGCATGTAGCGTGCACCGGAGACGGAATTTAGAAGAACAAACGCATGGGAACTTATGCCGCGGGGTAGATGGCAAAAACGCGTCCGGGATATCCAACGCCATCGCGCACCTTGGGGAAGGTGCAGAAGATGACAGCGCCTGTGGCGGGAAGCTCGTCCAGATGGTCCATGACCTCGATCTGGTAACGGCCGACCGAGAGGATGTATTGTTCGCCGGGGTAGGGGCAGGCATCCTCACGCGTGGTCACGCTCGCCTTCTTTCATCGGGCTTTTTGCTGATGTTAAAGCGGTGCCGTGACAGCTCGATTTCTGCTGCGTTACGATACGTTCTCGATTGCGATTCCACGATGTTTCGGCTGCGTGACCATTGTGTTTCGCCTTGCCGAGCGCTGATGGCGAAGGGAGGGTCCGTGCAATACCGCGTTGACCCCAAAAGTGGTAACCGAATATCTGCTCTGGGCCTGGGCTGTATGAGGTTTCCCGGTGCGCCGGGCCATCCCGATGCGAAGACGGCCGATGCCATCATCTCCCGTGCGGTGGAGCAGGGGATTAATTATCTGGATACCGCGTATCTCTATCCCGGTAACGAGGTGTGCGTGGGCGCCTCACTTGAGCGCTTGGGGCTGCGTGACCGGGTGTTGCTGGCGACCAAATTGCCGCACGCCTCGTGTGCATGCACAGGGGATTTCGACCGTTTCTTTGACGAGCAGCTGCGTCGGCTGCGGACCGACCATATCGACTATTACCTTATGCATAACATCACCTCGCCCGCTCAGTGGGAACGTGTGGTGGCGCTGGGCATCGAGGACTGGATCGCGCGTCAAAAGGCGGCGGGGCGCATTCGCCAGATTGGTTTTTCGTATCACGGCAGCGCGGCGGATTTCCTGACGATGCTTGACGCATATGAATGGGATTTTTGCCAGATCCAGTACAACTATGCCGGCGAGCGTTACCAAGCGGGAACGGCGGGACTCATGGCGGCTGCGGAGCGCGGGCTCGCGGTGTTTGTGATGGAGCCGCTGCTGGGCGGTCGTCTAGCGGGCAAACTACCGCCGCGGGCCCGCGCCGTGCTCGATGGCGCCCGTGACCCGCATTTGCACACTCCTGCCGCCTGGGGGCTTTCGTGGGTGTGGAATCATCCTCAGGTGACGATGCTGCTTTCGGGTATGACCGATACCGCGCAAGTGGATGAGAACGCGGTGTTGGCCGATCGGGCTCTGCCGGATTCGATGACGGCTGCTCAGCTCGATGCCATCGCACGCGTGTTGAGGGAGTTTGAAAAATCGAATCGCGTGCCCTGCACGGGATGCGGCTATTGCATGCCGTGTCCTAAAGGCATCAATATCCCTGGGTGTTTTGCCGCCTACAACGCGAGCTATGCGCACAGCTGGTTTACGGGTCTATCGCAGTACTTTACGGCGAGCGCGGTACGCACAAGCGAGCCCAAGTTGGTG
>CABSBK010000270.1 GCA_902475865.1 uncultured Collinsella sp. | reverse complement strand
CTACCCTGCACGACAAGCACGCAGGCGTGGCCGAAAAGCGGAACCACAGGTTGAACATTATTTGCTCAACGGCACGGGCGCGCCTGTTCAAGAGACGACGCGGCGCCGCGCACAAAAAACGACCGGAGCGCGGGGCGTCCGCGATCCGGTCGTGGCATTTGGTCAACTAAACCTAGCAGGCGGCCATGATGGGGGCAGCGACCTGCTTCTTACGGGAGAGGACGCCCGGCATCCAGACGCCGTCGTGCTCGTCAGCGATGCCCAGGCCCTTCTGAGCGGCCTCGGTCTCGCCCTCGAGCAGGACCTGCGAGCCCTCCTCCATGATGTCGGTGATGCACAGGACGATACCGTCAGCACCCTTCTCGGCGGCGTAGGCGCGCATGGCCTCGCGGATCTCGTCAATCATGCCGAGTGCGCGGGTCTTGTCGACAGTCTCGTACTGGCCGATGAGCAGCTTCTTGCCGGCGGGCTCGAACATCTTGATGTCGTTGCCGACCATCTCGGCTGCGGTGAAGGAGCCGGACGGACGGGTAAGGAAGACCTCCATGCCAAACTTGACCGGGTCGACGCCCACCTGCTCGCCGAGCTTGGCGGCGACGGCGCGGTCGACATCGGTGGTGGTGGGGCTCTTGAGCATGAGCGTGTCGGTCATCATGGCCGAGAGCAGCAGCTTGGCCTGGACATCGGAAAGCTCAACGCCGAGCACGCCGGCGAGCTTGGTGACGATGGTGCAGCTGGAGCCCCAGGGCAGGCAGATGTAGTGCAGCGGGCCGGCGGTCTCGAAGTCGCCGATGCGGTGATGGTCGACAACACCAAAGACCGTGGCGTCCTTAAGGCCGGCGACGGACTGGGCGGACTCGTTGTGGTCGGTGAGGACGACGAGCTGACCGGCCTCGACGGACTCGATCACGCGAGGCTCGGCGATGCCGGCGTCGGCGAGCAGCTTGGCGGACTCTGCCGGAAGCTGACCAAGGGCGCAGGCCTCGTAGGTGTTGCCGGCATACTCAACCTGGTTGAGCAGCTGGGACAGGACGACGGCGCTCATGATGGCGTCGTTATCGGGGTTCTGGTGACCAAAGACAAGAACGTTTGCCATGGATATCCTCCACTTGATATGTGTACTTGGACGTAGCTATGGTAGCACGCTGGCGCCGAGCCTTCGCAGACGGAAGGGGCACGGCATATTTTGGGGCAGGCATGGGGGCCAAGGCTGTCCCTTTTGCACCGTGTTGGTGCAAAGCAACTTGACCCCCTTGCAGCAGCTATTTACCGGCGGCGCGCAGGGCTACGTAGGCAGCGCCGATGATGCCGGCGTCGTTTCCGAGCGAAGCGACCTTAATGGGCGTCTCGCGCGAGGCGGAAAGCGCGTATTGCTTAAAGTGCTCGCGAACCTTATCGAGGTAGACATCGGCCGAAGCGGACGCGCCGCCACCGATCAGGAACATCTCGGGGTCGACCACGTTGGCGATAAGTGCCAGAGCACGGCCGAGATAGTCAGCCATGGCATCGGCAGCTGCCAGCGCGAGTTTGTCGCCCTCGCGGCAGGCCTGGAACACGTCCTTGGAATCGGAGGGGCCGGTGAGCTCAATGGGCTCGACGCCCGCCTTCTTGCACTCGGCAAGGTAGTTGCTCACCACGCCGGTGGCGCTGGAATACTGCTCCAGATGGCCATGGCCGCCACAGCCGCAGGTGCGCTCCTCAGCCGGGTTCAGGCACATGTGGCCAATCTCGCCGCCGGCGCCCACAACACCCGATACCACGTCGCCGTTAACGATAACGCCGCCGCCCACGCCGGTACCGATGGTGACCATCACCACGTTCTGCACGCCCTTGGCAGAGCCGAGCCAAGCCTCGCCCATGGCGGCGGCGTTGGCATCGTTCTCTTACTTAACGACCGCGTCGGGGCAGTGCTGGTGAATGGCGAGCCTCAGCTCGGGCAGGTTAATGGCAATGTTGGCCTTGACCTTGGCATCGCCCGACGCCGGGATGGGGCACGGAACGGCCAGGCCAATGCCAGCCACAAAGGCGCGCGGAATCTGAGCCTTGGCGACCACCTGGTCGATAGCCTCGGTCACCGCGGCAAAGCCCGCAGCGTCAACGATGGGAGGCGTGGGCACGCTGGCCTTGGCAAGCAGGTTTCCGTCCTCATCGAACAGACCCTCCGTGACCGAGGTACCGCCGACGTCGATGCCGATGTAATACTGCTTAGGTTCCATGGGAGCCC
>CABSBK010000269.1 GCA_902475865.1 uncultured Collinsella sp. | reverse complement strand
GGCGATGCGCTGATCGGTCTTGGCGATCGACATCTCGATGTTGTCGATAAAGGTACGGAAGAACGGCCACTCCTGGTAGGCAGCCTTAAGCTGGTCAAGATCGCCCAACTGCTCGCAGGCGGTGCCCAGGCCGTACCAAGCGGCCAGATTGATGCGCGCCTGGCTCCAGCTGAAGATCCACGGAATGGTACGCAGGTCGTCGAGCGACTTGGCGCCCAAGCCGCGCTTGGCGGGACGCGAGCCAATCGGCAGCAGACCGACCTCGGTCAGCGGCGTCACGGTCGAGAACCACGGTGTAAAGTCCTCGGTGTTCAGCAGGTCCAGATAGCGCTCGTGGCTTGCGGCGTTAAGATTCTCGGCCATATCCCAGAACTTCTGCGTGGTCTCGGTGTTGGTCTTCTCGACACTCGGGGCCGACTGCAAAAGCGTTGCGGCGGCAACGGACTCAACATGGCGCTGAGCCAGCGTGCGGTTGCCGTAACGGGCAAAGATGACCTCGCCCTGCTCGGTGAGCTTAAAGAAGCAGTTGACCGAACCCTTGGGCTGCGCCAGCACGGCCTTGTTGGCCGGGCCGCCGCCACGGCCCACGGCACCGCCGCGACCGTGCATGAGCACCAGGTCGATATCGTTCTTCTCGGCCCACTTGGCAATGCGCTCCTGCGCGGAGTGCAGCGCGAGCATGGCCGTGGTAGGACCGGCATCCTTGGAGGAGTCGGAATAGCCCAGCATGACCTCCATGCGGCGGCTGGTCTGGGCAAGGCGCTTTTGCACCACAGGCAGCGTAAGCATCTGGTCGAGCACGTCGACGCAGCCCTCGAGGTCCTCGAGCTGCTCGAACAGCGGGATCACGTCGAGCTCGGGGACATCCTCCTCATGTGCAAAGGACAGGTGGGCGAGCTCAAAGACGTCGGCCACATGCTGGGCGCTCTTGGTGAACGAGATGATATAGCGGTGCGCCATCTTCTTGCCGTAGCGCTTTTGGATGGAGCCGATGGCACGGAAGGTGTCGATGACCTCGCGCGTCATGGGCTGCAGGTCGCCATGGATACCGTTCTCGTGGATATCCTTGAGGGCGCGGGCGTGCACCACGGAGTGCTGACGGAACTCCATCTCGACCATATGGAAGCCGAAGGACTCGACCTGCCAGATGATGGTCTGGACCGGGCCGTAAGCAGCACGGACGGCTCCGCAGGCGGCCAGCGAGCGCTGGACGACGCGCAGGTCCTCCAGGAATTCATCGGCGCTGTGGTACATGGTGTCGGTGATACGACGCACGGTGGCGTTCAGGCGGTCGGCCATGACGAGCATGACGGCGCGATGCGGCTCGTGCTCGGAGATCAGCTCGGCGCGGGCCGTGTACCGAGGGCTCATCTCGACCTGATGGTTCCACAGGTTAATGAGCTCGGCAGAAGGCTTGCTGTAGGTGGCCTCGAGCGTGAGGTTGCGGCCGATGCGGCGGCACTTGTCCTCGAGCTTGAGCACCATGTGGGTGAAGTACTTGGCGGCGACCTCACGGCTCACCTTGGCGGTGACGTTGGGGTTACCGTCGCGGTCGGAACCGATCCAGCTGCCGGGATGGAAGAACGCCGGGCACAGCGGCGGCACGGTACCGGCCTTGTCGCCCAGCACCCAGTCGTCAAAACGACGATAGATAACGGGGATGACGTCGAACAGCGTGTTATCGAAGATGTCGATAATGGTATCGGCTTCCTCGACCGGCGTGGGCTTCTTGAGCGCGATGGGGCTCGTACGCACCAGGGCGTCGATCTCCTGCAGCATATGGCGCTCGTTCTCCACCAGGTCGGAGCCGCCCAGACGCGGACGCTCCTCCAGCAGGTTGGAGATACGGCGAATCTTGCCCTCGACGGCCTTACGACGGGCCTCGGTGGGATGTGCGGTAAAGACAGGGTGGAACTCGAGCTTGTCGAGCAGCTCGTTGGCGCCCTCGACACCCATCTCGTCTACCAGCTGGTGATAGGCGACAGTGAGTTCGTTGGCGGGATCGACCTCGGTATCGGTCGACGCACCGGCCTCGCGCTCGCGCAGCTGCGCCACGCGGTAGTTCTCCTCCGACAGGTTTGCCAGGTGGAAGAAGCTCGTAAAGGCGCGGACGATAACCTGCTGCTTATCGAGCGGCAGACTGTCGATCAGATCGACGACTTCACGAAATGCCACGGCGGTGGACTCGTCGGCGGTGGGCACGCCCTGCTCGTCGACGGCCTCGTCGGCAGCGCGGGT
>CABSBK010000268.1 GCA_902475865.1 uncultured Collinsella sp. | reverse complement strand
AGCGACGGCTTGAGGGGCGAGATGGGGTGCTTGGGGCCGGCGCAGCGTCAAGCCTTAAAGGTGGTTACCAGGGGGTTCTAGCGGTTGAGGACTCGATAGCCTCGTGGCGCTTGAGTTCGCGACGCATGGTTTGCGAATTGAGCCAGGCTGCCTGCCAGCCACGGATGGGGTAGCGCGCTTCGTCCAGCTCAAACTGCGTATAGCCGCAGGCGTTGATAATCGTCGTCCCGCACGCGTGTTGCCGCTCGCGCTGAAAATCGGGACCGTAGCTCTGATGCACATGCCCGTGCACCATGTAGTCGGGGCTCCAGGATTCGAGCGCTGTGTTAAAGCATTCGAATCCCCGATGTGGCAGATCGTCCAGATCGCCCATGCCAGCGGCGGGCGCATGGGTCAGCAGGATGTCACAGCCGCCGACCATCCTCACTTTACGAGACAGCTTGCGCACGCGCTTGGCCATCTCGCGCTCGGTGTACATGTTGGCGCCATCTCGATAGCGCATGGAGCCGCCAAGGCCTGCAATGCGGACGCCGCGGTACACGTAGACAGCGTCTTCGACACAGATGCAGCCACCTGGTGCATGACGCGCATAGCGGTCATCGTGATTACCTCGCACGTAGATGAGCGGTCTGTTGATGACCGTGACCAAAAACTCAAGATAGTCCGGGTCCAGATCGCCGGCGGACAAAATCAGGTCGACACCCTCAAAGCGTTCTTTGCGAAAGCACTCCCAAAGGCATCGTTCTTCGGTATCGGCTATGGCAAGGATTTTCATAGGGCAGGGACTTTCGGCTCATCGTCGAGCTGCGGAATGGTGCCCACCACGTTGTCTGCCAGCCAATTCATCTCGACAATCTGCGTGCTCGGCAGTGGGGGAAAGCCTTCGATCTGCACCACGCCGTCTTGGCTATGGAGCTCGCCGCCAAATGGATTGATGGAGCCCTCGACGATGCCATTGCGGAGAAGCTGAACAAGCTTGCGCGTCTGATAGGGCAGGCCCGGAGCGTAGCGAATATCGATAACGCCCGAGCTCATGCCGTACCAGTAGTTGACGGCGCGAACCTGTCTGTCGTCACTGGTCTCATCCCAGGTGCCATGCAGTAGGCTTCGCACGATAAGCTCGTAGTATCGGCCCCAGTTCCATACCGGCATGGCGATGCCGACGACCTTGCCATCGACCAGACGGTGGAGTCCGTAGGCTGTGGGGTCCTCCAGCGACTTGGACATGTCGGCACCGGTCATGACGCTCACGCCTTCGCGGCACATGGCCTCGGCAAGGCCACCGGCGGGCACATCGCCCCAGGTCAGGATAATTTGCGCACGGGGGTCGAGTAGCGAGGCTCCAATCGCAAAGGCGTTGATCTCGCTGAGTGCGCCCGAGGCGAAGACCGACGCGTGGTAACCGATGCGGTGGTTGTCCGCCATGCTGGCGGCAAGGGCGCCCAGGAGGAACTTGGCCTCGTACATCTTGCCAAAGTACGAACGGACGCTTTGGTGGGGAAGGCCGATAGAGCAGTTGAGGAACCGAACCTGGGGATACTCAACGGCAGCCCTGAGCGTGTATTCCATCAGGCGGTGCGAGGTCGAGAAGATGACGCTGTCTCCATGTTTGACAGCCGTTTCCACGGCGGCGTAGAACACGTCCGGATCGTGGCAGTCCTCGAACGCCTCGGTGCGCACGATACCGCCAAAGTGCTCATCGAGATACTGACGCCCTTGGTCGTGCAGGCTGTCCCAGCTCGACGTCGCACAGGGGAACTCATGGATAAAGGCGATGCGCAGGGGATTGGCCGCCGAATAGACGGTCTTGCCCATAAAGAAGTTGAGCACGCCGGAGGTGGACTTGGCGGGCGACTCTTCCTCATCGACGCTCGGTGCTTCGACAAGATCGACCTTGTCCTCGTTATTTTTGCCGGCAATGACCAGCTCGCGCCAGATCTTGCACAGGCGGTTTACAACGATATCCGTCGGCGTATCCAACAGGCGGTCCTGGTTGTATACATTGAGGTAGACGAGCATGGCGTCGGCAGGCGTAATGTCCAGGTGGTCGCCGCCTGCGCGAAGGTAGGCGCGCTTAAAGAGCAGGAAGGTGTGGCGCAGGTAGTCAACCTTTTTCTGCGGCCATTTTTCGATAAGGTTCTGACCGAGCATCTTGGCGAGCGTCTCGTAGCTTCCCTCGCGCGAGAACTCGATCTCGTATAGGGGGCAGACGCGCCAAAACGCACAGAACTCACCGTACAGGCGGCTT
>CABSBK010000267.1 GCA_902475865.1 uncultured Collinsella sp. | reverse complement strand
GCTTGATCTGGCCCTCACGTGTCGCGCCGTAGAAACCGGGCATAACGAAGCCGCCCTGCTGGCCATACTCCTGCACCAGCTCGGAGGTGCGATTCATGCTGAGCGTACCGTCGTGATGGAACGCCACAACCGTCGCAGCGTCCAGGAACGGCAGACCCAGGTACTCTGCCATCAGGCGTGCGGTGAAGTATTCGCCACGGCTCACGAGCTCCTCGGTAGAGTAGCCGCCCGAGCGGGCGCGCTCGGCACAGGCCGCGAACTCCTCGCTCGTCAGCAATATCAAAGTAGCGCTGGCCGATGTCCTCGAGCAGCTCCTCGCACGACACGTGATACTTAACGTGCGCATTAACCAGGTAGAGCAGGTCAGTCACCTTGGTGTCGCCCTTAAAGCGGCGACCGCAGGCAGAAACCACCACAAAACGGCGAGCCGGGTCGGCATCGACGATGGCCTTGATCTTCTTGAAGTGTTCGGCGTCGGCGACCGACGAGCCGCCAAACTTGGCGATCTTAATCATGGACTGGAGGTTACCTTTCTAAAAAGCCTCTGCGAACCTATTTTGCGCGCTCTGATACCATGGTTTCACCGATTGGGACCAAGGCATCCGAGGAGCAGTGTTATATGGGAACTTATCATAGTACACGAGGACGCACTTTATCGTGCTCAAGTAAGGTGGCAATCCGCACCGGCATCGCTCCCGACGGGGGTTTGTTTGTCTCGGACGAGCTTGGCACCCAGCAGGTCGATATCAGCTCGCTTGCAGATAAATCGTACTTTGAAATCGCTCAAGATGTGTTGGGAATGTTACTGAATGATTACACGGCCGAAGAAATTTCGGCGTGTGTCGACGAGGCATATCGTGGCACGTTCGCAAGTGAAGAGGTCACACCGCTCGTCAAACTCGACGCAGCACCGGGCACCGACGCCCCGCAAACCTATGTGATGGAGCTCTTTGGCGGCCCCACGAGCGCCTTTAAGGACGTCGCCCTACAGATGCTCCCCCGTCTGATGGCCCGCACCTCCGCCAAGGACGGCGGCGCCGAGCGCATCATGATTGTCACCGCCACGTCGGGCGACACGGGCAAGGCGGCACTCGCCGGCTTTGCCGACGCCCCGGGCACGGGCATCACCGTCTTTTATCCCGAGGGCAAGGTCAGCCGCGTCCAGAACCTGCAGATGTCCACGCAGGAAGGCGACAACGTCGCCGTCTGCGGCATCCGCGGCAACTTTGACGACGCCCAGAGCGCCGTCAAGCGCATCTTTGCCGATAAGGAGCTTGCCGAGCGCCTGGAGGCCGCCGGCACGGTGCTTTCGAGCGCCAACTCCATCAACGTCGGCCGCCTGGTGCCGCAGGTCGTCTACTACTTTGCCGCCTATGCGCAGCTGCTGCGCGCCGGCGCCATCGAGGCCGGCGACGCCGTTGAGTTCTGCGTCCCGACCGGCAACTTTGGCGACATCCTGGCCGGCTACTACGCCAAGCGCATGGGTCTGCCCGTCGCCAAACTCGTCGTGGCCAGCGACAAGAACAACGTGCTCGCCGACTTCTTGACCACCGGCGTCTACGACCGCAACCGTCCGTTCTTCACGACTATCTCGCCGTCGATGGACATCCTCATCAGCTCCAACCTAGAGCGCATGCTGTACTTCCTGTCCGATGGCGACTGTGAGCTCGTTGCCGGCCTTATGGAGCAGCTGGCACAGACTGGTCGCTACGAGGTTCCCGCCGAGCTGCTGACCAAAATCCAAAACGTGTTTGGCTGCGGTTGGGCCAGCGAGGACGAGGTCCGCGCTGCCATCAAGAGCTGCTGGGATGCGAACGGCTACGTAATCGACCCGCACACCGCTTGCGGCTATCACGTCTTTGAAAAGGTCGCTCCCGCCGAGGGCGCCAAGGCCCGCGTGCTACTTTCGACCGCCAGCCCCTACAAGTTCCCGCGCGCCTGCTGCGATGCCCTGGGCCTCGACGTGCCCGAGGACGACTTTGAGGCTATGCGTGTGCTCGAGCAAGCCACCAATACGGTCGCACCGGCACAGCTCGCCGAACTCGAATCCAAACCCGTCCGTTTCGAAGACGTCTGCGACGTAGCCGACATGGCCAACTACGTAGAGTCTGCAGCAAAAAAGATGGCTTCCAACTAAAACCCCTTATAAGGCGCCGGCGAAAGCCGGCGCACTTTCTTTCATCAGATAACCCCCGGGATGATGACGAACGCGCACAGCGTGCCTGGCTGTTTAGTTCGTCGCGAGTTCCGCACG
>CABSBK010000266.1 GCA_902475865.1 uncultured Collinsella sp. | reverse complement strand
CAAAAGTATTCGGATATTATTACAATTTCCGGCCATATGCAGGAGACCGCAGGCCAAAGCAAAGGGGCCCGCATCCGATAGGATACGGGCCCCTGACTATAAGGCGCGATGCGTTAACAGCAGCGACTACTTGCGATGCGCGCGGTAGAACTCGATGAGCGCCTGGGTCGAAGCGTCCTGCTCGGCCTTGGCGGCGTCGTCGTGGAAGGCCGGGGTAATCTGCTTGGCAAGCTGCTTGCCCAGCTCGACGCCCCACTGGTCGTAGGAGTCGATGCCCCAGACCGTGCCCTCGACAAATACGATGTGCTCGTACAGGGCGATGAGCTCGCCGAGTGCAAACGGGGTCAGCGTATCGCCGAAGATCGAGGTCGTCGGGCGGTTGCCCTCAAAGCAGCGGGCCGGAACGATCTGCTCGGGCGTGCCCTCGGCACGAACCTCGTCGGCCGTCTTACCAAAGGCGAGCGCCTTGGTCTGGGCCAGGAAGTTGCCCAGGAACAGCTCGTGAACGTCCTGACCGCTGTCGGTCGCAGGGTTGGCAGTGTTGGCGAAGGCGATGAAATCGGCCGGAACCACCACAGTGCCCTGGTGCAGCAGCTGGTAGAAGGCGTGCTGACCGTTGGTGCCGGGCTCGCCCCAGAAGATCTCACCGGTATCGGAGGTCACAGCGCTGCCGTCCCAGCGGACGTGCTTGCCGTTAGACTCCATGGTGAGCTGCTGCAGGTAGGCCGGGAAGCGGTGCAGGTACTGGCAGTACGGAAGCACGGCGTGGCTCTTGGAGCCGAAGAAGTTGACGTACCAGACGTTGAACAGGCCCATCAGCGCGACGGCATTGTTCTCGAGCGGCGTATTGCAGAAGTACTCGTCGATGGCGTGGAAGCCCTCGAGGAACTGCTGGAAACGCTCGGGGCCGAGCACGACGATCAGCGACAGGCCCACGGCGGAGTCGACGGAGTAGCGGCCGCCGACCCAATTCCAGAAACCAAAGGCGTTAGCGGGGTCGATGCCGAAGGCCTCGACCTTCTCGAGTGCGGTGGAAACGGCGACGAAGTGCTTTGCCACGGCCTCGGCGTTCTGCTCATCGGAGCCATCGATGGCGCCCTGAGCCTTGAGCTGCTCGAGCATCCAGGTCTTGACCTCGCGGGCGTTGGTGAGGGTCTCGAGCGTGGTGAAAGTCTTGGAGACGATAATCACGAGCGTGGTCTCGGGATCCAGACCCTTGAGCTTCTCGGCCTGGTCGTTGGGATCGATGTTGGAGATATAGCGGCAGTCGATACCGGCGTCGGCGTAGGGACGCAGGGCCTCGTAGGCCATGACCGGGCCCAGGTCGGAGCCACCGATGCCGATGGACACCAGGTGCTCGATCTTTTTGCCGGTAACACCCTTCCACTCACCGGAGCGTACACGCTCGGCAAAGGCATACATGCGGTCGAGGACCTCGTGCACGTCGGCGACGACATCCTGGCCGTCAACGATGAGCTGGCCCTTCTCGCTTGCCGGGCGGCGCAGCGCGGTGTGCAGGACGGCGCGGTCCTCGGTGGTGTTGATGTGCTCGCCGGAGAACATGGCGTCGCGGCGCTCCTCGAGCTTCACCTCGCGGGCAAGATCGCACAGCAGCTTGACGGTCTCATCGGTCACAAGGTTCTTGGACAGATCGAAGTGCAGGTCACCAGCGTCAAAGCTCAGCTTGTTCACGCGCTCGGCATCGGCGGCGAACCAGGCCTTGAGGTCGATACCATCGGCCTCAAGCTTCTCCTGATGAGCCTCGAGCGCCTTCCAAGCGGCAGTCGACGTAGCATCGATAGGTGCGGCAACAGTTGCCATAAAGTCCTCCTCAGCATACGGGCGCACGCCTCCATGCGCCCGGACATTCAGATGCCACTATTCTAGCGCAGGTCAAGACTACAATCAGCGAGCGTTGCCAATCGGCCCCCCAAACGGCAACCGACCAAAAAGGGACAGGTTTATTTTGGCAGGTCAAACGCTTTACCAACCAAAAATAACCCGTCCCTTTATGGCAAATATCAGGCCGCGGCGCAGACGCTACCGAGCAACTCGCGCAGAGGAGACCCGATGCCCTCCAGCAGTTCGGGCGCGATAATGGCAAAAACCGGAACCTCGCCGGTGCCCACGACAGCAGGTACCTTGCCCTCCGAGACAATACATCCATAAGGGACAAAACCGTCTTCGCCGGCATCGAGCACCGCCATGCGACGCGCGAGTTCGCGCGCAAAGCCGGCGGTATCGGCATCGCCGAT
>CABSBK010000265.1 GCA_902475865.1 uncultured Collinsella sp. | reverse complement strand
TGTTTCAACTATGAGGACGTTGCCTTACGACCGACGCCCCACATATGACTCAAGCGAGTCTTAGGCCTTGACGGTCGCGACGCCCCTGAAGGACATGCTCGTCGTGCCGATGCCCTTGAAGCCATCGAGGGCCTCGCCGTTGGGCGCGGTGGACGGATCGTCCCAGGAAGCGGAGACGGTCTTGACGTGGACAACGGGGTACAGAACGGCGTTGTCAGCGATGATATCGAAGCACTCGTTCCACTTCTTCTGCTGCTCGTCGCCCTCGGCGGCAAGAGCCTCGTCCATGAGACCGTGGAGCTTCTGCCACTCAGCGGAATCCTTCCACGGGCAACGGGTCTGCATCCAGACGTTGTCACCGTACCACCAGTTGAGCAGCAGGTCGGGGTCGGCGCCGAAGCAGGACGGATCGCCAGGGGCAAGGAGGATATCGTAGGCCTCGCCGCCGTCGATGGCAGCGTAGGTGGCCGGCGAGGTATCGGTCTGGATGGTCACATCGAAGCCGAGAGCGTCGAGGTCGTTCTTGACCTGGGCGGCCATGCCCTTGATCTGCTCGTTGTCGGTAGTGCGCAGGGTGATGGCGCCCGGGGTGATGCCAGACTCTTCGATGAGCTTCTTGGCCTTCTTGGCGTCAGTCTTGTACACCGTGGAAGCCTCATGATAGTTGGTGAAGCTCTTGGGCAGGTAGCAGCTGGCAGCGGTGGCAAGGCCGGCGAAGGTGTTGGTGATCATCTTCTCGGTGTCGAGCGCGTACATGACGGCCTGACGGACCTTGACGTTGTTCCAAGGCTCCTTGGCGACGTTGAACATGATGAAGCGGGTGCCGAAACCCTGGACGTTATCGATCTTGCAGCCGGCGCTCTCGAGCTGGTCGACGGCGTCAGCGGTGACGAGCTCCATAACGAGCGTGGAGCACTCATTCTGAGCGGTAACGCGAGCGGTGGGGTCGGTCAGGATGCTGTTCTGGATTTTCTTATCCTCGGCAGCATACTCACCGTTGTACTCGGGGTTGGGAACCAGGGTGATCTCGGTATCGGAGATAGAGTCGTACATCCAGGGGCCGGAACCGATCGGCTGCTTGGCGCGATCTTCCTCGGACTGGGTAGCCGGGGTAACGCGGATGATGGCCAGACGATCCTTGAGCAGGGAGAAGTTGGGGACCTTGGTCTTGACCGTTACAGTGCTGGCGTCCTTGGCCTCGATGGATTCGAAGGGCTGGAAGAACGGAGCATAGGTAGCGGAAGCAGCGCAAGCGGTGTAGGAAGCGACGACGTCGTCAGCAGTGACCTCGGTGCCATCGGAGAACTTGGCGCCCTTGCGGATGGTGACCTCGAAGGTAGTGTCGTCCACGGACTTGGGATCGTCGGTGGCGAGCTCGTTGAAGGTGCTGTAGTCGTGGTAATCGATGCCGTAGAGACCCTCGACGACGTGCCAGTTAGCACCCAGGCCCACAGCGGAGCCGGTGCTGGCGGGATCGAAGCTGGACGGAGCGTAAGCGGAACCAGCGGTGATCACGCCGCCACCACGGTTGGCGGAATCGGTGGAACCGGAAGCGGAACCCTCGTCGTTAGAGCTGCCACCGCAGCCAGTGAGACCAAGCCCTGCGACAGCAGCGACGCTGCCGGTGAGGCCGAGGAACGAACGCCTGGACATACCCTTGTTGATGATGGCCATGTCTTCTCCTATCAATAGAGAATCTTACCCGGGGGCACCTAGACTTGCCCCCGCGCAACTTGCGGACGATATATACCTTACCTACCGACGAACCCAACTGAGGTGCCGCGCTCGGTGACCGATACATACATACGCTTGAACGGTATTTACTACCGTTCACCGAATTCATTGACAAACGATTCGCCAGACAGTATGTATCGACGAGGTGAGATATCAGTCTTCGTCAACCCGCAGGATAGCAGGGTTATTGACCATGGCTAGTCAAACGTTTTAGCGTTAATAAAACCCGAAATCAGTAGGTAATCGCCACGAAATAAATGATTGAAAATCGGCAAATCATGTATACCAGTTGTTTAGAAGCGCGTTTAGTTTTCGGAACGGCTGGCCGGTGCCTGGGCGCGCTCGGCATTCCATGCAACAAGTGCCTCGTGAACCGCTTTGGCGACATCGGCTGGAACGCCTCGAACTTCTGCAATCTCCTGCTCGCTGGCCGCGCGCAAACGCTTCATCGAGCCAAAATGGCGCATAATGGCACGTTTTCTGGTGGGTCCCACGCCCGGAACGTCGTCAAGCACCGAAACCGTCATAGCCTTATCGCGCAAC
>CABSBK010000264.1 GCA_902475865.1 uncultured Collinsella sp. | reverse complement strand
GTTACAATCTTTCGACGTTGGACCATGTTGCCAGACTCGTCGTGTACGGCGTCTGGCGTAAGTCTAGGGCTCATTTTCGCCCTGGACTGTTCCTCTGGGGCGATGCGACTGTCGTTCCAAGAGGAAGGAAATGCATGGGGAGCAAATCTCAGCAACAAGTTCAAGCACCGCCATCGGCCACTGCGGCAATTCTCGTCGTAATGTATATTGCAGCCTTTGTTGCCGCGTTTAACGAGAACATCATTAACGTGGCGTTGCACGACATTATGGCAGCCTTTTTGGTGAGTGCCACCACGGCGCAGTGGCTCGTTTCGGGCTACATGATCGTGACGTCGATCTTTACGGCCATCATGGCCTTCCTGTCCGGCCGATTCTCGACGCGCAAGCTGCTGTTTTTCGCATGCGGATGCATGGTCGCCGGCGAAGTCCTGTGCCTGTTCGCTCCGTCGTTTAGCGTTTTGCTGCCAAGCCGTATTTTGCAGGCCGCGGGATCGGGCATCTTGTTCCCGCTCATGATGAACGTGGTGCTGTCTTGCGCCCCGCGTGAGAAGCTCGGTCTCTACCTGAGCCTGGGCGGCGCCTGCATTACGCTGGGGCCGGCGTTTGGACCCGTGATCAGTGGTCTAATGTGCACGTTGTTTGGCTGGAGGGCGGTGTTCGTAGTACCGCTGGTGGGCGGTATTGTGGTCGCTGCGGCGGGCGTAAAGCATGTTCAGAATGTCGGAGAGCGCTCGAACACCACGCTTGATATTCTGTCGGTTGTTTTGCTCGCCGCCGGCGTTACGGCTTTTGTGTATTCCGTAGGCGAGTTCTCGACCGATTTGATTACCGGCATCGTGACGCTCTTCGCCGCCATTGTGCTGCTCGGCCTGTTTGCGGCCCGCCAGCTCAATCTCGAGCATCCGGTGCTTAACGTGCGTCCCATGGCGAGCGTTCGTTTTTGGCCTGCGTGCCTGCTTGTGGTGGTGTCGATGATGACGACGTTCTCGATGAGCGTTTTGTTGCCGCTCTATTTTGAGGGTGCATACGGCATGACCGCACTTATTGCGGGCTTGCTCATTTTGCCGGCGATTGCCTGCAACGCCGTGACCTCGATTGTGGGCGGACGCGTGATGGACGCCCGCGGCGCATGGCCGCTGCTGCCGGTCGGCTTTGCCCTGATTGCCGTGGGACAGACTGCCATATCGATGACGGCGGCAAGCATGAACATCGGCGTCGTCGTGGCGCTGACCGTTGTGGTGTATGCCGGAGTCGGTTTGGTGCTGAGCCCCTCGCAGACGGCCGGCTTGGAGACGCTGCCTGCCGCTGAGCATCCTCACGGGACGGCATTACTCAACACGTGGAACATGATTGCCGCATCGTTTGGCCCGTCGCTGTTTATCGGCCTGCTCTCGAGTTCTGTGGCGACTGCCGGCGCGGCTGGCGCTGCGACCGACGTTGCCCAGGCGATTGGATTTGCAACTGCCGTGCGTGTGGCGGCTGTGATTGCCGTGGTCGGGTTCGCGACGTCGCTGGTGTACGCTCGTCGCGAGTCGCACATGTCGCATTAATGTGTGCACATAGATTCTGCAGCTAGATTGGATGGCGACACCATAAACTAATGGACGTTTTGCCGAGAGGCATGAATGTTTAAAGCGCAAAGAGTGCGCGACGGGCCCCGCGAATGGGGCGATGATGCCCGAGAGGGCCAAGAAGGAGTCTCATGTCTGAGAACGAAGAGATCATGAACGAGACCGAGAACGAGACCATGGCTGCTGAGGTTGAGGCAGTCGAGACCGTGGAGACCGAAGCTGCCGAGGTTGAGGCTGCTGACGAGGTTTCCGCCGAGGAGGAGGCCGAGGTTGTCGAGGCCGCCGCTGATTACGATGACGAAGAGCTGATGGACAAGATGCAGAAGGCCGCCCGCCTGCTGCGTAGCCGTTGCTTTGCTATTTCCAAGGAGGAGGAGGCCAAGGCCGAGCGCATGGCGAACATCGAGCGCGCCATCAAGCTTCTTGACCTCAAGCCCAAGATGGAGCAGAAGGAAATGTCTGACCTGCTGGGCATGCGCCTCCGTGAGCTCGATGGCCTGATGGCCGAGGCCGAGGCTGCCGATCTGGTCGGCCGCATCGACGACGCCGAGGGCGATATGCGCAAGATCGTCGTCTTCGCCGCCGAGGATGCCGCTGAGGGCCTGGTCGAGCTTGCCAACAAGAAGGAGAAGCTCCTGCCCGAGCTTTCTTACGAGGAGGCCACCGAGCTGATGGCCGCTCTCGATAAGGTTATTGCTCCGCTCGT
>CABSBK010000263.1 GCA_902475865.1 uncultured Collinsella sp. | reverse complement strand
GGCGCCCAAACGCATCGAGATCCCCGGCCACATCGAACACCGCGCATCAACCTCGCGCTAGCCGCTCGTTCGCAACGGCCTGTTCGCGCACGTTTTTTGAGCGCTTGATACGCTTTAACCCTGCGGAAACATTTTTCTGCGATAGTATCTGCGATATAGACCAGTCGAAACCCGCCCGAAAGAAAGGGGAGCGACATGAACCAGCAGAACATCGATTACGTACTTCGCTCCGTAGAGCAGCGTGACATCCGCTTTGTGCGTCTGTGGTTTGTCGACATTCTCGGCCGCCTCAAGAACTTTGCCATTAGCCCCGAGGACCTCGAGGTCGCTTTTGAGGAGGGTATTGGCTTTGACGGCTCCGCCATCGAGGGCTTTGCCACGCCCGAGGAAGCCGACATGCTGGCGTTTCCCGACGCCTCGACCTTCCAGATCCTGCCGTGGCGCCCGAGCCACAACGGCGTCGCCCGCGTGTTCTGCGACGTGTGTACCCCCGACCGCAAGCCCTTCGCCGGCGACCCGCGCGATGCCCTGCGCCGCATGTTCTACAAGGCCGAAAAGGCCGGCTATCTGCTCAACGTGGGCGCCGAGCTGGAGTATTACTACTTTCCCGACGAGCACACGCCCGAGCCGCTCGACAACGTGGGCTACTTCGATCTTTCGGTGAGCGATGCCGCCCGCGACCTGCGTCGCAACACAGTCCTCACGCTCGAGAAGATGTCCGTGCCCGTGGAGTACACCTTCCACGCCGCCGGCCGCTCGCAGCACGGCATGAGCCTGCGCCACGCCGAGGCCCTGAGCATGTCCGACGCCATCACCACGGCCAAACTCATCATTAAGCAGCAGGCCTACGAGAGCGGCTGCCACGCCTCCTTTATGCCCAAGCCGTTGGCAGGCGAGGACGGCAGTGCTATGTTCCTGTGCCAGTCGCTATTCGACCACGACGGCAACAACGTCTTTTGGGGCGAGGACGACGAGAAGTACCATCTCTCCGGTATCGCCAAGCACTACATGGCCGGCATCCTGGCGCACGCGCGCGAGATCAGCGCCATCACCAACCCCACGGTCAACTCGTACAAGCGCATCACCACGGGCGGCGACTCCGTGCCGCAGTACGCCACGTGGGGCCTGCGCAACCGCGCGAGTATGGTCCGCATCCCGGTCTACAAGCCCGGCAAGCAGCTGTCCACGCGCATCGAGCTGCGCAGTCCCGACCCCATGGCCAATCCGTACCTGGTCAACGCCGTCACGCTGGCGGCTGGTCTGGACGGCATCGAGCGCAAGCTGGAGCTCCCGCCCGAGGCAACGGCCGAGACGCTCAAGCTCACCGACCGCCAGATGGTCGAGGCCGGCTACACGCCGCTGCCGCGTTCGCTCAAAGAGGCGCTCGACGTGTTTGAGGACTCGCAGTTTATGAAGGATGCCCTCGGCGAGCATATCCATAGCTTCTTCCTCAAAAAGAAGCGCGACGAGTGGCATAAGTTTGAGTCTACGATCACCGAGTGGGAGATCAAGCACTACCTGGCGAACTCCTAATCGTGCTGGCTTGTTCCAGTACGATTGAGCTCATTTCTTTGGAGGCCGATATGTCCGAAAAGAGTGCCCTGTTCATGGCGCGCACGACGCGCTTCCACGAGTTTGCCCGCAGCTTGACGACCACCCTGGGTGTCGAGGTGAGCCTGGCAACTCCCGATTCGCCGACTGCGGCGCACGACTTTGACCTGCTGATCCTCGATTCCGATGGCATCCGCAGCGACCGCATCGATCAGATTGCCAAGTGGCTTGACGATCGCGGCGGCGTCCCCATGCTGGTGATCGTCGACGACGAGGCGCTCGGTACCTTGCGTCTGCCCAATCACGCGCATGCCGACTTTGTATGCCCCACGGCGACGCCCAACGAGCTTAAGGCTCGTGCGCAGCGCCTGATGGGCGAGGAGGAGACCGTCACCGCCGACGATGTGCTCAACATCGACAACCTTGAGATTAACCTGGCTACCTACCAGGTGACACTCGATAACGAGCCCATCGACCTGACGCTGATGGAGTACTCGCTGCTGAGCTTTTTGGCGACGCACCCCAACCGCGCCTACAGCCGCGAGGTGTTGCTGCACCGCGTATGGGGCTTTGAGTACTGCGGCGGCACGCGCACCGTCGACGTGCACATCCGACGCATCCGCTCCAAGGTGGGCCCGCAGATCGCGGCACACATCACCACCGTCCGCGGCGTGGGCTATCTGTTTAGATCGGAAGAGCGTCGTGTAGGGAAAGAGTGTAGATCTCGGTGGTC
>CABSBK010000262.1 GCA_902475865.1 uncultured Collinsella sp. | reverse complement strand
GCGATACGAGCACACGAGGAGAGGGCAGCGAGCGTGACCTCGATATTGCGCTCCCCCGCCGGATGCACGCAGGACGGCTCGCGACGAGCAAACATCAGGCGGAAGAAACCCACGAGCACGCCGAGCGCCACGACACCGCCGCACGCCGTAACAACGATGCGAGGCAGCGGATCGCGCATCAGCAGCATAAAGCGATAGGTATATGGCCCCCAAAACTGGCAGACTAACGTACCCAGCGCCACGACGGCGGCGGCAAGATACACGATCGCCAGGGCTCGTTTGAGCACGTGCATGCAGCGCTCACTTCAAATCTCGATCCACAGAATGCAAAAAGATTCGCATCATTATAAAAGAGCCGGGTCCGGTGCCTCATGCACGCGGATCCGGCTCATCTATTCCACGAGGCTTGCATGCTCGCTTCATTATGCCCAGATATGCACGGCTCAATCCGTGCGGGCGCTACTCCTCCTCGAGGGCAGCGATAACCTCGTCGGTCATGTCCATGGTGCTGTAGACGTCCTGGACGTCGTCGAGCTCCTCAAGACGGTCGATGAGGCGCTGAACCTTCTTGGCGTCGGCACCGGAAACCTCGGTCGGGGTGGTCGGGACCATGGTGGTCTCGGAGCCCTTGACCTGGATGCCCTGCTCCTCGAGTGCCTTGGAAACAGCCATGACGTCGTTGGCAGCGGTCCAGACGATCCACTCCTCGCCGGCGTCCTCGTAGTCCTCGCCACCGGCCTCGGCGATCGCCATCATAAACTCATCCTCGTCACCGGCAGCACCGTTGGCGATCATGGTCTCCTTCTTGGCGTTCTCGTCCAGGACCTCCTTGGCGACGACGATCTGGCCCTTGCGCTCAAACTGGAAGGCGACGGAACCGGAGGTGCCCAGGTTGCCACCGGCGTGGGAGAAGGCGGAACGGACATCGGCGGCGGTGCGGTTGCGGTTGTCGGTCAGGCAGTCGACGTAGACGGCGACACCGGCGGGACCGTAGCCCTCGTACACGATGTTCTCGTAGACGGCGGCATCAGCACCCGAACCAAAGGCCTTATCGATAGCGAACTTGATCTTGTCCTTAGGCATGGACTGAGCCTTGGCCTTGGCAACGGCAGCGGCGAGGCTGGCGTTGTTCTCGGGCAGCGGGTCGCCGCCGAGACGGGCAGCAACGGTGATGTTGCGGCTGAGCTTGGAGAAGAGGGCGGAACGCTTGGCGTCCTGCGCGCCCTTACGATGCTTGGTTGTGGCCCACTTAGAGTGTCCGGACATACGTGTCTCCTATCGGTTTCGACCTAAAGCCCAGCGTGGATGCTCGGGCAATATAAACAAACGTCGTTATGATATACCTACCGGCCTGCAAGATAAACCCCAAAATGAAGGCGTCGTGATGATGCAGCCCCTTGGCACAAAGCAACCTGACCCCAATGCGCCAATCTTTGGTTAGGTCCACAGGCGGTCGCTGCGGGTGATCGTGGCGCCGATGGCGAAAGGCATGCATGCAATGACCGGGTACAGGTAGCGCATGTAGGTCGACCCGTTACATGGACCAATCAGGCACACAGCGAGCACACCCAGCAGCGGTATCCAGATGGCCAGCGCGTGCCACGAATGGCGGCGCAACAGGTAGACCACCACGACGATCATGATCCACACGTAGGTGGCCGAGCTCATGGTGAGCGAGATAAACGGAATGCGCTGCACCGCCACGCGGTACAGGTTAATCAGGTGGTCGCACCAGCGCACGGCTTTGCTATCGACCGGATGGAAGTCAAAGTACTTGAGGTTATCGGGCTTCGCCATAATCTCGGCACTGCGCGCCGTGCTGTAGACCCACGCATCGCGGGCACTCGGATAAAAGTAGCCGTAGTAGTTATTGATGAGCGCCGAGATATAGCACTCGGGATCCTTTTTGAACATCTGGGCCCACACCTCAAAATAGGCCTTGATGTCCTCCTGCGAGGCGTACTCGTTAAAGCAATTTTTGACGGCGTCCGACTTATCCGGGTTGTAACGGCGGCCCAGATTCTCGTACTTGAGCACACGGTCGATCACGGCACGCTCTTCGTCGGTCACCAAGCCGTCGCAAGGAGCCTCCACGATGGTGCCGTCCTCCTTAACCGTGGGGTTGACGCCCGAGTTGAGGCCGTCGTGCTTTTGGACAAAACGAGCCGTCTGCTGGAACGGAATCGAGAGGATTTCGCGCTTGGAACCAGGCGTGATGTCATGTGCCAGCATAAAGACCTCGATGACGTACATATTAGAGACAAGGCAGAGTGCAAGCACCGCACGAAC
>CABSBK010000261.1 GCA_902475865.1 uncultured Collinsella sp. | reverse complement strand
TCGTGAAACAGCCGGCTCGAGGCTCCAACCGCAAGCCGCAAAAGCGTGGCAAGAGCGCAAGTAACGGCATTATCGTCAAGGGCGAGAGCAACAGCGGCCTGCTGGTCCGTCTGGCGCATTGCTGCAATCCGGTGACGGGCGACGATATCGTCGGCTTCATCACGCGCGGCCGAGGTGTCTCGGTGCATCGTGCCAACTGCCCCAACGTCAAAGGCCTCATGGAGCACCCCGAGCGCATGATTGACGTGGAGTGGGACGGTGCTGCCGATACGCTTTTCCAGGTCGAGATTGTGGTCGAGTGCCTGGATCGTATGGGTCTACTCAAGGACGTCACCATCGCCATTGGCGATGCGGGCGGCAATATCCTTTCCGCCGCTACCTCGACCAACCGCGAGGGCATTGCGACCCTGCGTTTTATGGTCGAGATTTCGGACGCGAGTGGTCTGGATCCGCTGCTGGCCTCTATCAGCAGCGTTGACTCGGTCTACGACGCGCGCCGCCTGATGCCCGGCGAGGGTGGAGCCCAGCTTAAGCGCCGTGTTTAGTCGCGACGAACGTGCCACATTATCGATATTCGCTACACTCGAGGCATCGTTTGATGCCTCGAGTTCTATAGAGAGGAGAGGGCATGAGTGCTGTGTCCTTGGATTTAACTCCCAAGGGATCGGTCGAGATCGAGACGCTCGTAAACGGTCCCATTCAGACCAATAGCTATGCTGTTATTTCGGACAATGAGTGCGTGATTATCGACCCCGCATGGGAAGGCGAGCGCTTGGTGGAGCATATTCGAGCCGAGCATCCCGGCGTACGCATGCTTGGCGCCGTATGCACTCATGGCCATGCCGATCATGTTGGGGGTGTTGCCGGCGTGCGAACCACCGTTGGCGAGGGCTGCCAGTATGAGCTGTGTGCTAAGGATGTGGCGGTGCCGCATGCGAACATCGAGGAACAGCGAGCGATGTGGGGCATTGAGACGCCCGACCCCGGGGAGCCGACGCGTCTGCTCGCCGAGGGCGATGCTATCGAGGTGGGCGATATCTGCCTGCAGGTGATTGCGACGCCCGGTCACACACCGGGTGGCATTGTCTTGTTTGCTGCCACCGAGCAGGGGAACATTGCCTTTGTGGGCGATACCCTGTTTCCGGCTGGGCACGGCCGCACCGATCTTTCTGGAGGAGACGAGGCGGCGATTCTGCGCTCGCTTTCTAAGCTCGCCCGGCTTTTCCCGCCCGATACCGTTTGCCTAACCGGCCATGGCGATTCAACCACCATGGCACGCGAACTCATGCAGAACCCTTTCATGCAGGTGTAGCTTTATAGTCGGCTTTTGAAGCACGAGAAGCGTCGAAACGTCAAGCTATTGTTCCCCAACGGGTCAATTTCGTAGGGCAAACGGTCAAAAAAGTCTGTTTGGGCGATATTCGTGAACAAACGAACGTTTATGCTCGGGTGCGCCGTGGTAAAATCACAGGCGTTATCGGAGCAACCTTACAGGAGGTTTCTTTTATGCTCGTCAACGCAGCAGACATGCTCAAGAAGGCCGAGGCCGGCAAGTACGGTCTCGGTGCCTTCAACACCAACAACCTCGAGTGGACCCTGGCTATTCTCCAGGCCGCCGAGGAGGCCAAGTCTCCGCTGATCCTTCAGTGCACCGCTGGTGCCGCTAAGTGGATGGGCGGTTTCAAGGTCTGCGCCGACATGGTCAAGGCTGCCGTCGAGGCCACGGGCGTTACCGTTCCCGTCGCCCTTCACCTCGATCACGGTTCTTACGAGGACTGCTTCAAGTGCATCGAGGCCGGCTTCACGTCCATCATGTATGACGGCTCTCACGAGGAGACCTTCCAGCTTAACCTCGACCGCACCAAGGAGCTCGTTGAGCTTGCCCACTCCAAGGGCATGTCCATCGAGGCCGAGGTCGGCGGCATCGGCGGCACCGAGGACGGCGTGACCTCTAGCGGCGAGCTCGCTGATCCTGCTGAGTGCAAGCAGATCGCTGACCTGGGCGTCGACTTCCTTGCCTGCGGTATCGGCAATATCCACGGCGTGTACCCTGCCGACTGGGCTGGCCTTTCCTTCGAGCGTTTGGGCGAGATCAAGGCCCAGACCGGCGACCTGCCCCTCGTCCTGCACGGTGGCACCGGCATCCCCGAGGACCAGATCAAGAAGGCCATCTCCCTGGGCATCTCCAAGATCAACGTCAACACCGACCTGCAGCTCGTCTTCGCCAAGGGTGTCCGCGAGTACATCGAGGCTGGCAAGGATCAGCAGGGCAAGGGCTTCGACCCCCGCAAGCT
>CABSBK010000260.1 GCA_902475865.1 uncultured Collinsella sp. | reverse complement strand
CGCAGGCACACAAGGAAGAAGGATTGAATGGCGGATTCTCAGATCCATGTCGCGTTGGCGGGTAACCCCAACTGCGGCAAGACCACGCTTTTCAACCTGATCACCGGCGCCAACGGCTACGTTGGCAACTGGCCCGGCGTCACGGTTGAGAAAAAGGAGGCCAAGCTCCTAAGCGACAAGAACGTTACCATCACGGACCTCCCTGGCATCTACTCGCTTTCCCCCTACAGCCCCGAGGAGCAATGCTCACGCGATTACCTCATGAGCGGCGAGCCCGATGTCGTCGTCCAAGTGGTCGACGCCACCAACCTCGAGCGCAACCTGTACCTGGCGCTTCAGGTCATCGAGACCGGCCTGCCCGTGGTCGTTGCCCTCAACATGGCCGACCTGGTCGAGAAGAACGGCGACAAGATCGACACCGACAAGCTTTCCAAGAAGCTCGGCTGCCCGGTCATGATGATCTCGGCTCTTAAGAACAAGGGCATCAAGGAGCTGTTCGAGCAGGTTAAGAAGTCCGCTGCTTCCAAGGGCCAGGTGCCGGAGCACAAGTTCGACTCCTCCATCGAGGACGTTCTGGACCACATCGAGAACAACCTTCCGGCGAGCGTTCCCGCCAACAAGCGTCGCTACTACGCCGTCAAACTGTTTGAGCGCGATGCAGACGCCTGCAAGCTCATCAACCTCACCAAGGAGAAGGCCGCTCGCGTGGAGGAGCTGGTCGCCCAGTGCGAGCAGGACTGCGACGACGACGCCGAGTCCATCATCACCGGTGAGCGCTATGGCGTCATCGCGCACATCATCGACGAGTGCATGACCAAGGCTCCGGCAAAGATGAGCACCTCCGAGAAGATCGACCGCGTGGTTACCAACCGTATCCTGGGCCTGCCGATCTTTGTCGTCATCATGTTCTGCGTATACTACATCGCCGTTTCCACCCTGGGCGGCACGGTGACCGACTTCACCAATGACCAGCTCTTCGGCACCGACGGCTGGTATGTGCTCGGCCAGGGTCGCGACGCCTACGACGCAGCTGTCGAGGCTGCGGGCGACGATGCCGACTCGGTTGACCCGGCGCAGTACGGCCCCTATGTCCCCGGCATCACCACCGTGGTGCACGACGCCCTTGTGGCGGGCGGCACCGAGGACGGTGGTCTGGTCGATTCGCTTGTCTGTGACGGTATCGTCGGCGGCCTGGGCGCCATCTTCGGCTTTGTGCCGCAGATGTTCCTGCTCTTTGTGATGCTGTCTTTCCTGGAGGACTGCGGCTACATGGCTCGCGTCGCCTTCATCATGGACCGCGTGTTCCGCCGCTTTGGCCTGTCCGGTAAGTCCTTTATCCCCATGCTCGTGTCCTCGGGCTGCGGCGTCCCCGGCGTCATGGCCACCAAGACCATCGAGAACGAGAAGGACCGCCGCATGACGGTCATGACCACCACGTTTATTCCCTGTGGCGCCAAGCTGCCGATCATCGCTCTGCTCATGGGTTCCATCATCGGCGATTCTTCCACCACTGCCGCGTGGATCAGCCCGCTCTTCTACTTCCTGGGCGTCTTTGCCGTCATCGCCTCGGGCCTCATGCTCAAGAAGACCAAGCTCTTCGCCGGCCGCCCGACGCCGTTCGTTATGGAGCTTCCTGCCTACCACTTCCCGGCGATCCGCTCTTGGGCGCTGCACGTGTGGGAGCGCTGCTGGGCCTTTATCAAGAAGGCCGGCACGGTCATCTTCGCGTCCACTGTCGTGGTTTGGTTCCTGTCCAACTTTGGTAGCTACAACGGTTCCTTTGGCTTCCTGCCTGCGATGGACGGCATCCCCGAGGAGTTCATGGACTACTCCGTGCTTGCCATGCTCGGCAACCTGATCGCCTGGATCTTCGCCCCGCTCGGCTTTAGCACCTGGCAGGCAACAGCACTGTCCGTCTCGGGTCTTGTCGCCAAGGAGAACGTCGTCGCCACCGCCGGCTCGCTGCTGTCCGTTGCCGATGCCGCCGAGACCGATCCGAGCCTGTGGACCGCGTTCGCCGGCATGTTCCCGACCATGGGCGCTTGCGTTGCCTTTGGCGCTTTCAACCTGCTGTGCGCTCCGTGCTTTGCCGCTATGGGTACCATCCGCAACCAGATGGACTCCGGCAAGTGGCCGCGATTGCTCTCGGCTACGAGTGCGCCTTTGCTTGGGTGATCGGCCTGTTCATCAACCAGTTCTACAACCTGCTTGTTCTTGGACAGTTTGGTATCTGGACGGTGGTGGCCATCGTGCTGCTGGTTGCGATGCTCTTCCAGATCTTCCGCCCCATGCCCAAACATGCATGGA
>CABSBK010000259.1 GCA_902475865.1 uncultured Collinsella sp. | reverse complement strand
GGCGTAATTGCTCCCCTCCAAGATGGAGGTGATGCAATGGTCCATATCCTTGGCGGCGTTATACGAGGGAATACCGAATGATATGACTTTATGCATGGCAGGCGATAATCTCATCCGAAAGATCGAGGGCGGAGTTGGTCACGGCATCCATATCGTAGTAACGATACTCGGCCAGGCGACCCACCGGGTGGAAGTTCGTCAGGTTTTGGACGCGCTCAAGATAGCGCTCATAGAGCTCACGGTTCTCGGGCTCCAGAATGGCGTAATAGGGCGTCTCGCCCGAGCCGGGCGTATAGGCCTTGGAATACTCCTTCATGATGGTGGTCTTGCCGGGCAGGACCTGGCCAGTCATGTTCTTGAACTCGGTGATACGCGTGTAATCCTCGCTCGTGGTGTAGTTGACGGTGCCCACGGGCTGGAACTGGTCCATATCGAGCGTCTCGAACTTCATGTCGAGCGTACGGTACGGCAAAGCGCCCAGGTCGAGGTTGAACAGCTCGTCGAGCGGACCGGTGTAGACGATCTCGCCGCCATAGACCTTACCGTCGATCTTGACGGTGGTTTCGTCGATCTCGAAGAGGTCGCGGGCGTCCACGTCGCAGAACACATCAATCAGATCGTGGTCGAGCATGTGCTCGAACAGCGCGGTATAGCCGTCCTGCGGCATACCCTGGAAGGGAGCCTGCGGGAAGTAGCGGTCATCGTCGCCCACAAAAACGGGAACGCGGCCGGTGATCGAGGGATCGATCTGATCGGGCGTCTGGCCCCACTGCTTCATGGTGTAATGCAAAAAGACGTTCTCGTAGACGTAATCGGCGACCTCGGCAAGATCCGGGTCGTTCTTCTTACGCAGCTCCATAATGGGCACCTTGACGTCCTTGCCAAAGGTCTCCACGAGCTTCTGATACAGCTCCTCGCCGCGCTCATCGCCAAAGGCGAGCTTGAGGCTCGCGTGGTTAAAGGGCACGGGCATAAGGGTGCCGTTGATATTGGCAAGCACCTTGTGCTGGTAGTCCGTCCACTTGGTAAAGCGCGACAGGAAATTGTGAACGCGCTCATTAAAGGTATGGTAGATGTGCGGACCATACTCGTGGACCAGGATTCCGGCCTCATCAGCGCAGTCGTAGGCGTTGCCCGCAATGTGGCTACGGCGCTCCAGAACGGCAACGCGATAGCCGATGGTCTCGGCGAGACGGCGGGCACAAACGGCACCGGCATATCCGGCACCGACGACAATCATGTCGTATGCGCCGGCGTTAAAGCCTTCAGGCAGGCCTGAGGTAATCTGCATCGATACTCCTTGTCAAAAGCCACGGGCTCGTTAGCTGGGCTTTTCTCGAACATTCTTCGAGACATATTTATCAGAGCGATTATAGCGCTAATGCGTCCTATAATGAGCTTGCCACACAAGGAAAGCTCAAGCACCGCGGCGTACATAATTGAAAGGTAAACCCGCTAGCAGCGGGTTTATTCGTGAGCAGCCGGGCGCCTGGAGCTTAGCGAAACGCTTGTAAGGAGTAACATGAGCGATTTCCTAAACCGTATGAAGTCTGCCGCCAAGGCCGACCTTAAGACGATCGTCCTGCCCGAGGGCGAGGATCCGCGCACCATCGTCGCGGCCACCAAGATCATCGAGGAGGGCCTGGCAAAGATCGTCATCCTGGGTAACCCCGACGAGATCGACGTTCCCGGCGCTACCGTCATCGATCCGCGCAATGCCGAGAAGCACGAGGAGTACGCGCAGAAGTTTGCCGAGCTCCGCGCCAAGAAGGGCGTCACCATCGAGCAGGCTCGCGCCCAGGTGATGGACGCTACCTACTTTGGCACCATGATGGTCAAGATGGGCGACGCCGACGGCCTGGTCTCCGGCGCCTGCCACTCCACCGCCGACACGCTGCGCCCCGCGCTGCAGATCCTCAAGACCGCCCCGGGCACCAAGCTGGTCTCGGCCTTCTTCGTGATGTGCACCGACACCCCGCAGTTCGGCACCGACGGCACGCTGATCTTCGCCGACTGCGGTCTCAACATCAACCCGTCCTCCGATGAGCTCTCCGAGATCGCCATCGCCTCCGCTCACTCCTGGTCCACCTTCATGGGCAACGTTGAGCCGCACGTGGCCATGCTCTCCTACTCCACCATGGGCTCCGCCGGCGGCGAGGTCGCCAAGAAGGTCCAGGAGGCCGTGAAATTCTGCCACGAGAAGGCTCCCGAGCTCGCCATCGACGGCGACCTGCAGCTCGATGCCGCCATCGTCCCCACCGTCGCCCAGCTCAAGGCTCCCGGCTCCTCCGTCGCCGGTAAGGCCAACGTGCTGGTGTTCC
>CABSBK010000258.1 GCA_902475865.1 uncultured Collinsella sp. | reverse complement strand
AGGAGACCACTGACTCCGAAGACGGCGAGAGTGCCGACGGCACCGATACTGCCGACGGCACCGAGCCCCAGTCTACCGACGGCACCGACCCTCAGTCTACCGACGGTACCGACACGGCATCCGACGGCCAGACTGCAAACGATTCAGACGACTATTCGTACGACAGCTACTAAGGCTCCCCGTACCGAAAGGAAGAACCATGGCTAAAGATTCCAGCTTCGACGTTGTGTCCGAAGTCAATATGCAGGAGGTCGATAACGCCTTCCAGCAGACCACCCGCGAGATCTCTCAGCGCTATGACCTCAAGGACTCCGGCGCCACCATCGAGCTTTCGAAGGGCGACAAGCTCTTTACGATCAATGCCCCGGCCGATTTTGTCTCCAAGCAGATCATTGACGTGCTGAGCTCTAAGCTCATCAAGCGCGGCATCGACCTTAAGGCTGTCTCTTGGGACGCGCCGCAGGCGGCTTCGGGCGGTACCGTGCGCGTGCTCGGCCATATCGTCGAGGGCATCGACCAGGCGACCGCCAAGACGATCAATAAGGACATCAAGGATCAAAAGCTCAAGGTCAAGGTGACCATCGAGGCCGATAAACTGCGCGTTACCTCGGCCTCGAAGGATGCGCTTCAGACGGTGATTCAGTTCCTGCGCGACCAGGACTACGGCCAGCCGCTGCAGTTTACCAACTACCGCTAACTTACTCGAAAGGACCGCTCTCCAACATGGATACTCCGTTGGGCTCCGTACTCTACATCACGCTTGGCTGTGCCAAGAACGAGGTCGATACCGACCGCATGCGTTCTCTTTTGACCGCTGCGGGCTACGAAGAGGCATTCGAACCGCAGGATGCCGATATCGCTATCGTCAACACCTGCTCGTTTCTCGCCTCGGCGACGTCCGAGAGCATCGAGACCACGCTCGAGCTCGCTAACGAGGTGCAGGACGGCGTTCGCGCCTGCCCCATCGTCATGTGCGGTTGCGTGCCGTCTCGTTACGGCGATGACCTGCCCGACGAGCTTCCCGAGGTCGCGGCCTTTGTGAAGGCCGATGAGGAAGACGGTATCGTTTCTGTCATCGATGACGTTCTTGGCGTGGAGCGCGAGATCGCGGCCTATATCCCGCAGGTCAAGCGTACTGTCGAGTGTGCCGTTGCCTACGTCAAGATTTCCGATGGCTGCAATCGTTTTTGCAGCTTCTGCATGATCCCCTACATTCGCGGTCGCTATCATTCGCGCAATGCTGAGAGCATTATCTCCGAGGTGCGCGACCTGGTTGCCGGCGGTGTGCGCGAGATCGTGCTGATCGGCCAGGACACGGGCATTTGGGGCACCGACTTTGCCGACGAGGACTTCGCCGAGGGCTCGCCGCGCAATCTGGCGCAGCTGCTGCGTGCCGTCGCCGAGGCTGTGCGCCCGCATAACGTCTGGGTCCGCGTGCTCTATCTGCAGCCCGAGGGCATGACCGACGAGCTTATCGAGACGATTCGCGATACGCCCGAGGTGCTGCCCTATATCGATATCCCCGTGCAGCACTGCGACGCGCGCATCCTCAAGGCCATGCGTCGCTCCGGTTCGCGCCAGGAGCTCGAGGATCTGTTCCGCGACCTTCGCGAGCGCATCCCCGGCATCGTGATTCGCTCCACGGCCATGGTCGGCTTCCCGACCGAGTCCGACGAAGAGTTCCGCGACCTTATCGACTTTATGGACACCGTTGGCTTTGACTACACGAGCGTTTTCGCCTACTCGCGTGAGGAGGGCAGCCTGGCCGCCAAGATGGAAGGCCAGGTCGATGAGGAGGTTAAGCTCGAGCGCGCCCAGGAGGCCATGGACCTGGCCGAGTCGCTCGGTTTTGCCGCCACGGCAGCCCATGTGGGTGAGCGCGCCCAGGTGATCGTCGATGGCATCGAGGAGACCGAGGACGGCGCCGAGCTGATCGGTCACGCCTGGTTCCAGGCGCCCGATTCCGATGGCGCGGTGCATCTGGACGCCAGCGAGGCGTCCGTGGGCGATATTCTGACTGTCGAGTTTACCGATAGCTTCTGCTATGAGCTTATCGGTCATGTTGTGGAGTAGGAGAGCGTCGTGGCAAACGAGAGTAATAAGGAACTGACGAGTGTTTGGACGCCCGCCAACATCGTGACGTGCGTTCGCATCGTCTTTATCCCGGTGTTCATGATCGTCTCGGCGCTGTCTCACACGAGCGTTGCCGGTACGGATTGGAGCACCTTCGACGGCCCGCTCGCCGCCGCCGCCTTTATTCTGTACGTCATCCTGTCGTGCACAGATAAGGTTGATGGCTACCTGGCTCGTTCGCGCCACGAGAT
>CABSBK010000257.1 GCA_902475865.1 uncultured Collinsella sp. | reverse complement strand
GCACTTGGAACCGGCTCGCTGCGCTGCCATAACCTGCCAAAAAGGGACAGGTTTATTTTGGCAGGTTTTATCTGGGCAAACGTCATTTCCACCACAAAGGGGCCAGGCTCCTTTGTGGTGGTTTTTGCTTAAGTAGATGTGTGGGACATGCCTTACAATCTACCAAGTAGTTCATGACGGGCGAAAAACGGAGAGAAGGGGCTTGATGCGTCCTTAATGTTTCGTGCGGATAGATTGATTTGACAGACGGTGGCGAATACCACCGCCCGTATTCGTATGAAACGAGGAGTCTCCATGCTCGCATCTCTTCTCTCAAAACCTCAACCTTCGCTGTCCGTGCAGGCCAAGCGCCTGGTGGCGATGCGCTTTCTCATCTACACCGGTTTTCAGACCAGCTACTTTATCGGCGTTATCGGAACACTCACCTATGCAGACGATGCCTCGGTCGTGGCGACATCGCTGGCCGTCCTTTTTATGAACGTATTCGTGATCCTTGGATCCTTTGCGGGCGGCGCGGCGCTTGACGCCTGGGGCCCGCGCCGTCATTTCTTGCTGAGCATCGTGGGCACGCTGGCAACCGGCGCGGCGACCATTGCCTTTGGCAGCGCGACCGGCATCGTCCTGCTCGGCGCGGTGCTCCTGGGCTTTGTGATGGGGTTTGCCCAGCCCATCACCACATCCTATCCAGCCTACCTCACCGACGATCCTGTCGAGCTCAAAGACATCAACTCTGCCATCGCCATGTTCTCTAACGTGAGTATCATCGTCGGCCCCATGATGGGCGGCTTTGTCGCGGCGGCTACATCGTCACGCGCGGTGTTCGTGCTCATGATGATTTTTACCGTACTGGCGTTCATTGCCGGCTGGGGCTTTAGACCGCAAGCAGTTCGCGTCGCCGCGCGTGAAAGTACTCCCGCGGACAGCAGTACAACGGCAATCACTGCCAGCCAAAGCTCCAACCCCAGCACGTTCGCCCGCGTCACCTTCGCGACAAGCATCAAGACAGTCTTCACCAACAGTATCCTCGCCTTGCTGTTCTGCATCATCTTCCTCTCGAACTTTGGCTACGGTGCCTTCGATCCGCTGGAGTCGTTCTTCTACCGCGATGTCCTGCGCGTTGGTGTTGAGTGGATGGGCTGGCTCTCGTCGGCAAGCGGTGTAGGCGCGGTGCTGGGCGCCGTCCTCGCGCTCCGCTTGCCACCGCACCTGGTCAACCTTAAAACGCTGCTCGTGGCGCTTATGTCCGTGGGCCTGGGAAGTTTGCTCTATGTGGGAACGCCGTACGTGGGCGTGGCCCTTGTCGGCCAGATTGCCCTGGGCGTGGCTTGGGGCGTCGTCAACCCGCTCCACAACACCATCGTGCAAACGACGGCACCGCTCGAGCAACTCGGTCGCGTGAACTCGGTCATGGGCTTTGGCAATATGTTCGCCGGCGTGGCCCCGCTGGCGATTGCCCCGTGGCTGGCGGCGACGTTTGGCGTGCAGCAGACGCTCGTAGGGGCGGGCATGGTCGTGACGGCGGTTCCCGCGGCACTGCTGCTGTTTGGACGCCGGCATTTGGATCGTGCCGCAAAGCGGTAAAAACCATCACAACATTCGATGAAAATCGCGATTTTGCCGAAAAACATCGAATGTTGTGATGGTTTGCGCCCCGGGCCAGGCCACCCTTCGGGTCCGGCCACCACAAAGGGGCCAGGCCCCTTTGTGGCGATCGGGTCCCAACGGCCCGCGCCTTGGTATACCATGTACGCCGTTTGCGAATACACCCCACACCGCCGCACAACCCAGAAAGGCCCCCATGGACACCACCTTCAGCCGCATCAAAGCCGTGTTCTGCGATATCGACGGAACGCTGCTCACGAGCCAGCACACGGTGTCCCCGCGCACCGTGGCGGCGATCCGCGCCCTGCGCGAGCGCGGCGTGCTCTTTGGCCTGTGCACTGGGCGCGACGCCCAGGCGACCGAGGCCATGTACGGGCTCTGGGGTATCGAAGGCCTGGTAGACGTGCTGGTGGGTTGCGGTGGCGCCGAAGTCATCGACCGCGCGCACGATATCAACGAGCTGAGCTATCCGCTGCCGGGCGAGACCATCGCGCGCATCTGCAAGCACATGGCGGACCTTCCGGCAACGCCCGTTTGCCCCCGAGACGGCGTGTTCTACGTGCCCGAGAGCAACGCGTTCGTTGAGCACCTGTCGTGTGTCGACGGCGTGCCCTACCAGGTGGTCGACTTTGCCGAGTTTTTGCGCGAGCCGCAGACCAAGGTGATGTTTACCATGGCGCCCGAGGTGATGCCGCGGGTGATTGAGCGGGCGTCGACGTTTGCCG
>CABSBK010000256.1 GCA_902475865.1 uncultured Collinsella sp. | reverse complement strand
GGGGAGAGAGGGGAGCGGCTGGGTTTGTATCGCATAGGGCCGCTCCCTTCTCGGGAGAAAGCGAGGCGATGCGCTACTGCGCGTCCGCCATGGTGTCGGCGAGCTCCTTGTACCAGAGTGCCGACTGCTTGATGTAGCGTTTTTGCGTGTCGAAGTCGATGTAGAACAGGCCGTAGCGCTTGTTATAGCCATTGGCCCACGAGAACTGGTCCTGCAGGCTCCAGATAAAGTAGCCCTGGACGTCGACGCCCTCGGCGCGCGCCTGGAGCACCTTCTCCATGTGCTGGTCGACAAAGTCGATGCGCTCGGGATCGGCGACGATGCCGTTTGCGTCGGGCTCGGGGTCCTTGTGGCCCAGGCCGTTTTCGGTGATATAGATGACGGGGAGGTTGGGATAGGTGGCGCTGATGCGCTTGAGCGTGTCGTAGAGGCCTTGCGGGTAGATGAGCCAATCCCAGTCGGTGGTGGGGATACCCGGCATATCGACCTGCTGCCCGACGCCCTTAAACTTAAAGCACGAGGTGCCCTTGTCTCCGGTGCCGTTAAAGCTGTTGGTGGACTCGCCATCGTAGGCGGCGATAAACGCCGACTGATAGTAGTTGAGGCCGAACATATCGTTGCGGGGCGCCGCCTTGGCGAGCTCCTCCATGTCGCTGTCCTCAACCGTAAGTGTGGCGTTGTTGGCACGCAGAATCTCGTTGATGAGTGAGAGGGTGCGCGCGGAGTAGTGGCCCAGGAAGGCGCCGTCCATGATGAAGTCGGTGTAGAAGGCGTTGTACAGGTCGGCGGCGTGCTGGTCGGCGGGCGAGTCGGTGGCAGGATATGCCGGCGTCAGGACGTTGACCATGCCAATGCGTCCGCCCAGGTGCTCGGTCTCGTCAAGATCCTTATACAGGTTGACGGCGCGGGCGTGGGCAACGAGCTCGTTGTGCTGGCTCTGGATGCCGCTCGTCACATCAAAGTGATGGTTGGGCGGGAAGTTGCCTTGGATGTATTGGGAGTGCGAGAGGCTGATGAGCTCGTTGATGGTGAACCAATTCTTGACCTCGCGGAACTCGCGGAAGCAGAACTCGGCATAGCGCACATAGGCGTCGACGGTCTTGCGGTTGAGCCAGTCGCCCTGGTTGAACAGGGCGGCGGGGGAGTCAAAGTGATGCAGGGACACATAGGGCTCGACGCCATACTTTTTGCAGCAGGCGAACAGCTCGTGGTAGTGCTTAACGCCCTCGGCGAGGGGCTCGGCATCGTCGCCGTTGGGGAAGATGCGGGTCCAGGCGATGGACACACGGATGGCGTTGAGTCCATGCTCGGCAGAAAGGCGGATATCCTCCTCGTAGCGGTTGTAGAAATCACTGGCCGGGTCGGGCAAAAAGCGACCCTGGGCGACAAGGTAATCGTCCCACATGGTCTTACCCTTGCCTGCCACCTTCGTGGAACCTTCCGTTTGGTACGCGGCGGTTGCGGCGCCCCAAACAAAGCCCTTCGGCAGCTGCTGTACGCGGTTTAGCAAAGACATATGTATACACCCTCTCGTCTCACTGTTCGATATTGTGCGTTTGCGCTCAGGAGGCTCCCTGGTTAGCGTTCAGCGGTGAAAAAGCCCGATAAACACTATCTTAAAATGATTAGAACCAAAATGAGCACGTGAACATTTGACAATGAGCACGTTAACATCCGGCTGGGATGTATAGAAACAAAACAACTTCAAACAGCCGCGAACGGTTGTATTTGTTCGGTAAGCGGTTTTGATTGACAGAAGTTTTCATGTTGTGGTATATGGCTCGGGTATCATGAGCACGTTATCAATGTATGTACGATGCGCCATGGGCGCGGGGAATAGTTGGGAAGCAGGTTAGCGTGGAAGGCATGGCTCAGCAGACAAGGAATGGTCGTTCGGCGAGCGCGGCAGAGGTTGCGGCGCTCGCTGGCGTGAGCCGCCAGACTGTGTCTCGCGTGGTCAACGGTATGCCCAACGTGACGGAAAAGACGCGCAAGCGTGTGCTGGCCGCCATGGAAGAGCTGGGCTTTCGTCCCAATTTTGCTGGAGCGGCGTTGCGCGGCGGATCGTATCGTTCTATTGGCCTGTGCATGTACAACATCACACGTGTCGGTAACCTGGCGACGCTCGAGGGTATCATGCAAGCGGCGCGCGAGCACGATTTTGCCGTCACTATGATCGAGATGGGCGGCGACAAGCCCTATACACTTGCCGATGCCTCGCGCCGCATGGTCGAGCGACCCGTCGACGGCATGATTCTCAACATGAACCGCATGGCTCCCGATTTTGAGGAGTTTGTTCCCCAGCCGGGAGTGCGAACGGTCATCCTGTCCATGTATGCGCATCCGCGCTGCACGACGATCGACTCCGACCAGTAT
>CABSBK010000255.1 GCA_902475865.1 uncultured Collinsella sp. | reverse complement strand
GGAATGATATGTGTGAGAGGTGGGTGGGAGGGATGCGAGCGCCCCGCGAGAATGTTTGAGCATGGAATGATATATGGGCGGCTCCCGCCGAGCAGCGAACTTTCGGCTAGCGGATATGCGCAGGCTTCCCGCCCCAGTAGAAGCGGCAGAAGGCTCGTTTGCGCTTTTGGGGCTTGCCTGCAAGTTCCATGGTTGCGATGGCGATATCCTCGGCTGCGCGTGGACGGCGCAGGACTTCGCCATTGATGAGCAGTGCCTTGAGCGATTCGGGATGATCGTGGAGATGGCGCAGTGTCACGATGAGCTCGCGTGCGGTGGTGACATGCATGCTGGCGCCCATGCCGGTGAGCATGGTGGTGTTGGCCTTTTCCTGGCCATATGACTTGCCAAGCAGAATCATCGGCAGGTGTGCACATAGGCATTCGGTAACGGTGAGTCCGCCTGATTTGAGAATTGCCAGGTCGCAGCCGTGCATGAGCGCTGCCATGTCATCAACATAGTCAAGAACCGTGACGTTCTCGAGTTTCATGGCATCGAAGAGCGTTTTGAGACGGGTGGCATATTCGGCATCCTTGCCCGGCAAAAAGACGAAGTGCATGTCCTCGAAACTGCGCAGGAAGGGGAGGGTGCGGTCCATCGCCGCGCGAAAGCGAACGTACGGTTGAGGCAAACTGGCGCCGGCCATCACCAGCACAACGAGCTTGTCTGTGGGGAGATTGAACTTCTCGAGTTCTTCCTCGCGGTTGTAGTCCGTATCAAACCCGGCGCGAATGGGGATGCCCGTAATGCGGATCTTTGCCTCGGGAACCTTACGGGGTCGGAGTGTTTCGGCCATAAACTCGTTTGCTACGCAGAATAGATCGGTGTCCTTATGGGGCCACCAACCCTCGACCTCGTAATCGGTCGGCACGCAAATGACGGGATAGTCGATGCCCGTAATGACGCGTGCGCCGACGGCGACGTTGGCTGCCGTGATATGTGTGGCTACCACGGCAATGGGCCTGCGAGTTCGAACGTATTCGTTAAATGCGGGGAACATGATGCGCGACCATGCCGTGCCACCGCCCCAAAGCAGGTGTCCGGTAAGGGTATAACGCCAGGTCAAGTCATAAATTGGGCGCGTGGCGCCGGTAAACGAGGCGGCCGTTTTGTTGCCGTCGAATTTTATGCGTCCAAAATCAAGGATATCGAGCACTTCAATCTCAACATCCTCGGGGATGCCATTAGTGCCGCGGATGTGGTCGAATGCCTGCGCAATCGCATTTGCGGCGGCCTTGTGGCCCGAGCCGACCGAGGCGTGCACGATAGTCACGAGAGGTCTTTGCTGAGCCAAGAGCGTGGTTTGTCCCGATTGGGGAGTGCTGTGCGTGAGCAGGGGAGCGTCATCGCTCGTCTGCGTCTGATCCATCGATATCTCCCCTTCATCTTTGTTTCACAGAGAATCATTGTAGTGCATGAGTGTCACGTTCGCATAAATTTGGGTATGAGCGCAAAGAACGCCAATCTTTCGACAGGAGGTCTCTTCATGACTACTCATCAGCCGATCGATGTTGCGATTATCGGCGGCGGGCCTGCGGGCTATGCTGCAGCCATTTACGCGGCGCGCGCCAACCTAACGACGACCGTGATTGAGCAAGGCATGTCGGGAGGACAGATCGCCACAACCAATGAGGTCGAGAACTATCCGGGCATTCCGCTCTTGAGTGGCGCCGAACTCGGCGAGCGTTTTCAGCAACATGCAGAGGGCCTGGGAGCACAGGTTGCATGGAGCATGGTTACGGGTATCGATTACGATGCCGATACAGCGCTGTTTACGGTGCATCACGATACGGGCGATACGCTGGCCTCGAGTGTTATCGCTTGCATGGGTGCCACGCCGCGATCTGCTGGTTTTGTTGGCGAGGATACGTATCGCGGTCGTGGCGTTTCTTATTGCGCGACGTGCGATGGCATGTTCTTTCGCGGTAAACAGGTCTTTGTCATCGGTGGCGGTAATGCTGCCTGCGAGGAAGCCCTGTTCTTGTCAGAAATCGCCAGCAGCGTGACCATCGTCTTGCGCCGCGATCAGTTCCGTGCCCCCGATGGCGTGGTTCAAAAGGTGCTCGCAAAAGATAATATTTCAGTTAGGTACCAAACTAGTATTGTTGAGCTTTCTGGTGAGGCGATGCCCACGACAATCACGTTTAAGGACAATGCGACTAGTGAAATGCACGCTGAGTCCTTTGATCCTGGTTCGTTTGGCATTTTTGTCTTTGCTGGCACGCAGCCCCATACTGAGCTTGTAGAGCATCTGGTAGATCTGGCGCCCGACGGCGGTATTGTGACCGACGAATCGATGGCCACCCGCACACCTGGCTTATTTGCCGCCGGCGATATCCGCTCCAAGCGTTT
>CABSBK010000254.1 GCA_902475865.1 uncultured Collinsella sp. | reverse complement strand
ATGAAGTTTCGCCTCAAAGAAACGAGGCTCAAATACAAGAAGAAGCAGCCAGAGGTTGCCAGCGCACTCGGCATCGGCGTACCCATGTACTCGATGATTGAAAACGGGCAGCGCGAGATAAATGGAACGAAGCTTGTGAAGCTTGCCAGATTCTATGGGTGCTCTGTCGATGAGTTGCTTGGGACTGGTTCGTGGGACGAGGGGGAATGACCTATGGGTCTGTTCGGTGACATTGCGAGAGCCGCCGCTAACGTCGCTCTCAGCACGGCGAAAGATATGATGGGGGACGCCGCTGCCGCTAAGCTTGGCCAGCAGGTTGGCGTTGGCAAGTCCATATCGCTTCGCGGTGAGTGCGAGCGACCCGTATACGTCTATTACGGCGATCCGTTGAGGAAGATTCGTAAAGGTGATGTGTTCGATGCCGAGGTCGTGGCGAAGCCAATGCGGCTGAGAAGCGAGCTCACTGGTGGCGTATGGGACACCGCAGACGACGGCTTCGCGCTCGCGTACAAAGGAAAGGTGTTTGGGGCAGCGTCGGCTCTCGGAAACACGTTCAAGGACATTACGGAGCTCGGATACAGGATCACTGTGTCGTGCAGAATGACGGGATGGTACGCCAAGGGAATCCCGACCGTCGTCATGATGATCGACGAGCCCGAGGAGATATTCGCGTGGCTCGATGCCTGCAAGGGCCTTGGGCGCGACGTCAGCTTCGAGGAAAGGCATTCCCCCGAATGCGAGTCGGCTGCCTTATCGGAGCGCACCAGGCTTGAACTGTCGAAGGCGTGCGGGCGAGAACTGCCGGTGGGCGTGGACGGAGACTGTGTCTACATCGAGGATGACAAGTGGGCCGGCAGGAGAAAAAGCGGGATATTTCCGCTCGAGGTCTCCACGGAGCTGATCCCGACTCCTCGCGGGTCAAAGGCGAAACCGCATGTCGCCGTCTTTGTGGACGGGGCGATGGCGGCCGATGTCAGCGCGAGGTGCGTGCACTACAAGACCCTCGCCGAGCATGCCGGCGAACGCCCCTATTTCGCCTGCTGCCAAAAGCGCGAAGGTCACGACGGCTCTCCCATATGGAGGGTGACCGTTGTCTATCTCGGAAGATAAAAGAGCCCCGTCGGCAGCGCTGGTACCGCTTTAGCCGACGGGGCATCCAACCAGTGCACCCATGCAAACTCAACTTGAAGGAAGGGTGACATACACATTATGCCAAAGAGGGCAGTGATATACGCGAGATTCTCGTGCAACAGGCAGCGCGAGGCCTCGATCGAGGACCAGCTGCGCGTCTGCCGCGACTGGTGCGCGCGCGAGGGCTACGAGGTCGCGGCGGAGTACTGCGACCGCGCCGTGTCGGGGCGCACCGACGACCGCCCCGAGTTCCAGCGGATGATAGCCAACGCCGGCGAGAGCGAGATCGTCCTCGTCTACATGATGGACCGCTTCTCGCGCGGCGAGTACGACGCGCCGATATACAAGCGAGAGCTCGCCATGCGCGGCGTCAAGCTGGTCTCGGCGCTCGAGCAGATACCCGACAGCCCGGAGGGCATCATCTACGAGAAGCTGCTCGAGGGGCTCGCCGCCTGCGAGTCGAGGAAGACCGCCATCAGGACCAAGCGCGGCATGGAGGGCAACGCCCTCAAGTGCAAGACCAACGGCGTGCGCATCTTCGGATACCGCAGGAACGGTGACGACGAGTACGAGGTCGACGAGGCGCAGGCGGCGTGGGTGCGCGAGGCCTTCGCGCTGAGGTTGGAGCGCATGTCCATGAACGCGATAGCGCGCGAGTTCGCGCGGCGCGGCCTCAGGACGCGCAAGGGCAACCCGTGCGGCCAGGCGATGGTGCAGCAGATGCTGCGCGACCGCAGGTACACGGGCAGGTACGAGTGGGGAGGCATCGTCCGCGAGGGCGGGATGCCGGCGATAGTGGACGAGGTGACGTTCATGGAGGTCCAGGGGATCAAGTGCCGCAAGCAGCGCTCGAGCGAGAACTGGGGCGACTTCGCCCTCGCGGGGGCGGCGCTGTGCGCGGAATGCGGCAGGAACCTGCAGGGAGTGAGCGGCAGGGGCCGCAACAACGTGAAGTACGAGTACTACAGCTGCCCGGGGTCGTGCGTCCGCAACATCAGGCGCGAGGAGCTCGAGGGCTCAATCGCCTCGGCGCTGCGCGGGCTGCTCGGCGACCGCGGAGAGGCGCTGCAGATAGCCAACATGGTGGCGGAGCGCGCGGACACGGCCGAGGTGCGGGCTCGCCGCAGGCAGGCCGAGGACTCGCTCAGGGCCGCGGAGAGGGGCCTGAGGAACATCCTCAACGCCATCGAGCAGGGCGTGATAGCGCCGGGCGTGAACGAGCGCATAGCCGAGCTCGAGGAGCAGCAGGCGCGCGCGAGGTACGACCTCG
>CABSBK010000253.1 GCA_902475865.1 uncultured Collinsella sp. | reverse complement strand
AACAGTAGAGTAAAACATTTAGTAAACAGAACAAAACGAAACATGCGTCTGTTTACTGAACATGTGATTAGGGGAGGACGTACATGGATAAGATCAAGCTCGGTTTTGTGCCCACGCGCCGCAGTATCTTTAGCGCGCCGGACGCGATCAAGTATCGCGGCCTGACGGCTGATCGCCTGCGCGAGATCGGCGTCGACATCGTGGATATCGACGACATCAATGACGAGGGCCTGCTGTTCGACGACAGCCATATCGAGCCTATCGTCAAGAAATTCCGCGCCGAGGGCGTCGACGGCATTATGCTGTGCCACGCCAACTTTGGCACCGAGTACGTTTGCGCTCGCCTTGCCCGCGAGCTCGGTCTACCCGTGCTGCTGTGGGGCCCGCGCGACGAGCGCCCCGAGCCCGACGGCACCCGCCTGCGCGATAGCCAGTGCGGCCTGTTCGCCACCGGCAAGGTTCTGCGCCGCTTCCAGGTTCCCTTCACCTACATGACCAACTGCCGCCTGACCGACCCCGAGTTCGAGCGCGGCGTCTGGGACTTTTTGGCTGTGTGCAACGTGGTCAAGACCTTCAAGCACACCCGCATCCTGCAGATGGCCACCCGTCCGTTCGACTTCTGGTCGACCATGTGCAACGAGGGCGAGCTGCTCGAGAAGTTCAACATCCAGCTTTCGCCCATCCCCATGACCGAGCTTGTCCAGGCCGTGCGCGACGCCCAGGCCGACGAGCAGGCCATGGCCGCCATGCTTGCCCACATCAACGACAGCTTTGAGATCTGCATCCCCGAGGACAAGGTCCCCGCGGTCGCCGGTCTTGCCATTGCCATGAAGCGCCTGGTCGAGAAGTACGGCTGCAACGCCGGCGCCATTCAGTGCTGGAACGCTCTGCAGGACGAGTTGGGCATTATGCCCTGCGCCGCCAACGCCATCCTCAACGAGATGGGCATTCCTATCGTATGCGAGACCGATATCCACGGCGCCATCACCGCGCTGATGGTCGAGGCAGCCGACCTGGGCCGTCACCGTGGCATGTTCGCCGACTGGACCGTGCGCCATCCCGATAACGAGAACGGCGAGCTGCTGCAGCATTGCGGCCCCTGGCCCTGCAGCTGCGCGGCCGTCAAACCCAAGCTCACCTACCCGCTGGCTTTCGATCACCCCGGTGCGCTGACGGCCGAGGCCAAGCACGGCGACCTCACCCTTGCCCGCTTTGACGGCGACAACGGCGAGTACTCGCTGCTGCTGGGCAACGCCCGCGGCATCGACGGCCCGGCCGGCATGGGCACCTACCTGTGGGTCGAGGTCGACAACCTCAAGCGCCTCGAGGCCAAGATCGTCGAGGGTCCCTACATCCACCACTGCGTCGCCATTCACGCCAACGTGGTACCGGTGCTCTACGAGGCGTGCAAGTATCTCGGCATTGCCCCCGACCTGTACGACCCCATCGAAGAAGATGTTAAAGCCTACCTGCGAGGAGAGTAGAAATGGCAACTATCGAAGAGCTTGAGTCCCTGCGTTGGGACCTTCGCCGCGATTGCGTCGATATCATCATGGCTGGCGCCGGCGGCCACATCGGCGGCGACATGTCGGTGATTGACGCCCTCATGACCCTCTATGCCAACCACCTCAACATTTCGCCCGAGACCGTCGACGATCCCAACCGCGACCGCTTCGTGCTCTCCAAGGGCCATGCTATGGAGGCCTACTACGCGGTGCTCTGCCACGAGGGCTAACTGGACCTCGACAACGTCAAGGCCCGCTTCTCCAAGTTCGGCAGCCCCTACATCGGCCACCCCAACAACAAGCTCAAGGGCATCGAGATGAACTCGGGCTCGCTGGGTCACGGTCTGCCCGTGGCCGTGGGCATGGCACTTGCCGGCAAGATGGACGGCCGCGACTACCGCGTCTACACCATCATGGGCGACGGCGAGCTTGCCGAGGGCTCGGTTTGGGAGGGTGCCATGAGCGGCGGCAACTACCAGCTCGATAACCTGTGCGCGCTCGTGGACCGCAACCGCCTGCAGATCAGCGGCAGCACCGAGGACGTTATGAAGCAGGACTCGCAGGAGGAGCGCGGGGCCGCCTTCGGCTGGAACGTGCTCGCCATTCCGGGCAACGACGTCCAGGCCATCGCCGCCGCGCTGACGCTGGCCGCCGAGACCAAGGGTAAGCCCACGGTCATCATCCTCAACACGGTGAAGGGCTATGGCTCGCCCGTTATGGAGGACAAGGCCGCCTGGCATCATCACCTGCCCAACGATGAGGAATATGCCCAGATCATCGCCGATTTCGCTGCCCATAAGGAGGCCATCAATGGCTAACAAGATCGCCAATCGCAAGGTTATCTGCGACACGTTGCTCGAGGCCGCGAAGACCGATAAGGACATCGTCGTCCTGTGCTCCGACT
>CABSBK010000252.1 GCA_902475865.1 uncultured Collinsella sp. | reverse complement strand
CAAAAAGGGTAAGAAGGGCAAAAAGATGCGCATGCCCAATATTCCCGGTCTGGATGCCATGGGTCTGGGCGGCATGGGCGGCCTGGGAACGGGCGGTCCTAAGTCGGATATGGACCTGCTGCGCCAGATGGAAGCTCAGATGCGCAATAAGAAATAGCGACTGGTTGAGTCGTGTATGGCGAAGGCCGCCTGGATGGTACTCCAGGCGGCCTTCGCCGTTTGTTCGCAGGTTGTCACACACGTGGAAGCGTGCTTGCGCCAGGGCACGTGCCGCTAGTGGCAGCCGCAGCTCTCGTGCCTGTCGTGGTCGTGATGGCCGTGGCAGCCGCAGGACTCGCCGTGCTCATGGGCGTGCTCGTGGTCGTGGCCATGGCAGTCGCAGGTGGCCTCGCCGGTCTGAGCGAGCTTGCCTGCAATGAGGGCCTCGACGCAGGCGTCGCAGCTGCCCTGGGCGCCCGCATAGACCGTGATGCCGGCCTGGGTGAGCGCGTTGATGGCCCCGCCGCCGATACCGCCGCAGATGAGCGTGTCGACGCCACCGTTGGCAAGCAGACCTGCCAATGCGCCGTGGCCGGTGCCGCCGGTGCCCACGACCTGCTCGTTGAGCACCTTGCCGTCCTGAATGTCGTAGATCTTGAACTGCTCGCTGCGGCCAAAGTGCATAAAGATGTTGCCGTTGTCGTACGTCGTTGCCACCCTCATGGTGCCGACCTCCTTTACTGGCCATGCGGCCGTCGTCGTGGTGATGGGTGAGTATGCGATACTGCCGCCCTTGATACACAGCGCGCGCCCGTTGACTAACGCGTTTGCCACCTTGCGATGTGCGCGGCTGCAGATGGCCGCCACGGTGGCGCGGGCAATGCCCATGTACTGGGCGACGGCCTCCTGATTGAGGCCTTCCAGGTCACATAGCCGCAGGACTTCGAGCTCGTCGACCGTCATGTCGATGGCGTCTCCGCTGGCAAGGCCGTCGGGGGTAAAACCGCGATATTCGGGGATGATCCCTACGCGGCGTAGTTTCTCGCGTCTTCCTGCCATACACCCTCCAAATCTGACATATGTCAACAATAAGATAGCGCGCGAGCGGAAACGTGCAAGGCATTTTTGGCATATGTCAGAAAATGAGGGCTTATGTTTGGGCTGTGGGGTCGCGTGCGCCTGGGCTACAATGAATTTCGCTTATAGGCGACTGACAGGAGGGTCAATGAGCAAGGCTGATCAACAGTTTGTAACCATGTGCCGCGATATCTTGGACCATGGCACCACCACCGAGGGCCAAAAGGTCCGACCGGTGTGGGAGGACGGCACCCCTGCCTATACCATTAAAAACTTTGGCGTTACGGCTCGCTACGACCTGCGTGAGGAGTTTCCCGCGCTCACACTGCGTCGCACGGCGCTTAAGTCTGCCATGGACGAGATTCTGTGGATCTATCAGAAGAAGTCCAATAACGTGCATGACCTCAACAGCCATATTTGGGATGAGTGGGCCGACGAGACCGGCTCTATCGGCAAGGCCTACGGGTATCAGATTGGGCAGAAGAGCCATTATGCCGAGGGTGACTTTGATCAGATGGACCGCGTGCTGTACGACCTTAAGCACACGCCGTACAGTCGCCGCATTATGACGAACACGTACGTGTTCAGCGATCTGTCCGAGATGCATCTGTATCCGTGCGCCTACGGCGTGACCTATAACGTGACGCAGCGCCCGCAGGACGATAAGCCGACGCTCAACATGATTCTCAACCAGCGCAGCCAGGATATTTTGGCCGCGAACAATTGGAATGTGTGCCAGTACGCCATTTTGCTGATGATGGTCGCGCAGTCGGTCGATATGATTCCCGGCGAGCTGCTGCATGTGATCGCCGATGCTCATATTTACGACCGCCATGTCGATATCGTCCGCGAGCTTATCGAGCGTCCGCAGTTTGCGGCTCCCAAGGTAACGCTCAACCCCGATGTGCATGACTTCTATGCTTTTACGACCGATGACCTGATTGTCGAGGGCTATGAGCACGGCCCGCAGGTCAAGAACATCCCTATTGCGGTGTAGGTGGCGCTCATGACGTGTAAGCTATCTGCCATCGTCGCCGTGTGCGATGACTGGGGCATTGGGTGCGAGGGCGACATGGTGGTGTCCAATCGCGCCGACATGCGTCATTTTGTGGCGTGCACCAAAGGTTGCCCGGTCATTATGGGACGCAAGACGCTGCTGAGTTTTCCCGGCGGACGACCGCTCAAGAATCGCCGCAATATCGTGCTCACCCGCGACGAAAGCTTTGCTGCCGAGGGCGTCGACGTGGTGCATAGCATCGACGAAGCGCTCGCCGCGGTAGCCGATGAACCCGTTGCGTGGGTGATTGGCGGCGGCGAGGTATATCGACAGTGTTTGCCGTATTGCGTGGAGGCCGAGGTAACACATAATCATTGA
>CABSBK010000251.1 GCA_902475865.1 uncultured Collinsella sp. | reverse complement strand
AGACCTTCACCGTCCGCAAGATTTCCTTCGGTGTCGGTGTTGAGCGTACCTTCCCGCTTCACAGCCCCAAGATCGCCAAGCTCGAGGTCGTCCGTCATGGTCGCGTCCGTCGCGCCAAGCTGTACTACCTCCGCGACAAGGTGGGTAAGGCTGCTCGCATCCCCGAGAAGCGCTAAGAAGATCGCAGCGTCTGTCCACTCGTTTGGACAAAAGGGTCACCTTCGGGTGGCCCTTCTTTTTATCTGATTTGCATGCAAGGAGGCCCCGATATGGCCAACATGACGAGCTCGGTTTCGGCATCGCAGGTTGCCGGCGAGCTGGCGAGCGCCACGTTTGAGGAGATTCCCGCCCTCGTGGAGCATTATCGTGAGGATCCGCGCCAGCAAGTGATCAAGGCTTGCGAGCGTGCTCTTAAGCGCCATGCCAAGGAACTTGCCGAGCGCGAGCGCGTCAACGGCATGTACGAGCTGATGCACGAACTCGGTGGGGATGGCGTGGTCGTGGGTGTCGACGAGGTGGGTCGCGGTTCGGTGGCCGGTCCTTTGACGGTGTGCGCCGTGTGTCTTCCCATGGAGCTGCGCGTCTGGGGCATCAACGATTCCAAAAAGCTCACGCCGGCGCGCCGCGAGCTGCTCTCGGTGAAGATTGCCGAGGTCGCGACGGCGATTGGTTTTTGCCATATCGCGCCAGCGGATATCGATGATATGGGCATGGCCCGCGCCATCCGCGCTGCCGTCGCGGGCGCCGTGGCCGATACGGGGCTCGAGCCCGATTGCGTGCTTATGGACGGCAACCCCTTGGGCGCCGTTCCCAACGAGCGCGACGTGGTGAAGGGCGATGCCAAAATCGCCTGTATCGCCGCGGCGTCCATAATGGCCAAGGTCACGCGTGACGAGATGATGGTCGAGTACGACGCCGAGTACCCCGAGTATCATTTGGCCGAGTCGAAGGGCTATGCGAGCCCCGAGCACATCGAGGCCATTCGCAAACATGGACTTTGTCCGCTGCATCGTGTGAGCTTTTGCGGAAACTTTCTGCAGACTGAGCGCCTTTTCTAGGTCAATTGTGGAGACAGGGACCTCTGGCGTTTTATAAACCTGCTGGTAGCGGGCCGTGTGCAACGTGATTGTTGAGTACGGCCCGTTTTTTGTCGGCATTTGGTCAGCTTTTGGTTTGCTTCCGGTACTTACCCGCATGAAAGGTGCCCTCATTATCGGGGCAATGCAGTGTGCGGGAAAGGAGACCCCATGTGTGCCGCAAGCAAAAAGAGCAAGACGCAGCAACTCAAGGAACGCTGGGAAGACGGCGAGCTCGACTGCGGGGCGATGACGCCCGAGTTTATCAAGGGACTCAGTCCCCGCGAGCTCGGCATGCTGGGCGAGCTGATCACCATCGATTACTTTAACGAGCGTGGATACACCTTGTTGGAGCAGGGCTATCGTTGCATTGAGGGCGAAGCCGATCTGGTGCTGCTCGACGAGCTCGACGATGTCGTGGTGATGGCCGAGGTCAAGACGAGACGCGTCGCCCTGGATTGCGCCACGCGGGTCTTTCCCGAGGAGGCCGTGGACGCCCAAAAGCAGCGTCGGTATCGCCGTATCGCAAGTTGCTATCTCATGGAGCACTATCCGCTCAGGTCGATTCGCTTCGATGCCGTGGGCGTCACCATCCGCGGCGGGCATATCGCCGAGATTGAGCACCAGTACAATGCGTTCGATTGGCAGGTGTCGTGATGGCGTTTGAGACGTTTGCCGTACACGCGGCCTGCATCCGCGGCGTCGAGGCAATTCCCGTCACTGTCGAGGTCTCGCTTGCCGGTGGCGTTCCGGGCATCCAGATGCTCGGCATTCCGAGTATGGAGGTGATGGAGTCGCGCGGGCGTATCCGGTGCGCCATGCGCTCGGCCGGCTTCGAGATCCCTCGATCTGGCATTACCGTCAACCTGGCACCCGGCGATATCCGTAAAACTGGCAGCGGTTTTGACCTGCCGATTGCCATCGCGGTTCTGGCGGCCGATGGGCAGATTCCCCGTGACAACCTCGATCGCTGCCTTATCGCAGGTGAGCTTGGCTTGGACGGTACGGTGCTTCCTGTCAAGGGCGAGGTGGCGTTTCAGCTGTTGGCGCGCGATATGGGCCTTTCCTTTATCGCCGGTAGGTCTGATCAGCATGTGCCGCTTGCAGGCGTTGACTGCGGGTTTATCGACCATCTATCTCAGCTTGCCCATGGCATGGGGGATGCCGCACGGCATTACCTGGATTCTGAAGTGCTCGAGGTGACCTTTGAGCCCGAGCTCGATTATGCCGACGTGCTGGGACAGGAGGTCGCCAAACGTGGTATGGCGCTTGCGGCCGCCGGTGAGCTCGGCCTGCTCATGATCGGCTCGCCCGGTTCGGGCAAGACTATGCTTGCGCGGCGCATCACGGGCATTTTGCCCGAGCTTTCTC
>CABSBK010000250.1 GCA_902475865.1 uncultured Collinsella sp. | reverse complement strand
CCAGTCTTTCATTCGCGTGGTGGACGTCGTGGGCTCGGACGGCTCGCACAACCATGTTCCCGCCGGTATCATCGCTCCTATCAAGGTGGGCGACCGCACCGTCGGCACGCTCAAGTTCTACTACAAGACCCCGCGTGCCGTCGACCGCACCCAGTATGCGCTTGCCTCGGGTTTTGCCGAGATCCTGTCCACACAGCTCGCCATCCACGAGCTCGAGGTGCAAAAGGAGCTCACGGCCCGTGCCGAGGTGCGTGCCCTGCAGGCGCAGATCAATCCGCATTTTCTGTTCAACACGCTCAACACCATCGCGTCGTTTACGCGTACCGATCCGCTGCGCGCCCGCGAGCTGCTGCGCGAGTTCTCCTCGTTCTATCGCGCCACACTCGACAATTCGGGCTCGCTCATTCCCGTGTCGCGCGAGGTCGCGCAGACCAAGCGCTACCTGACGTTTGAGAAGGCGCGCTTTGGCGAGGATCGCGTGCTGGCGACCTTCGACGTGTCCGAGGACGTCGAGGACACGCTGGTGCCGGCATTTGTAATCCAGCCAATCGTCGAGAATGCCGTGCGCCATGGTATGGGCGACGACGATGCGCTGAGGATCGACGTGTCGGTCCACAGGGATGGCGAAGATGCGATTTTGATTGTGGTCGCCGATAACGGCGTGGGCATGGACGAAGGCACCGCTGCCAGACTGTTTGACGAACGCTCCGCCCGTCCCGACGCCAGCTCCCCGCAGGGCGGCGGCGCCGGTGTGGCCATGCACAATATTTCGGAGCGCATCCATCGCTTTTATGGACCGCACTCTTATACACGCGTCGAATCGGCCCCGGGCAAGGGCGCTAAAGTGCTCCTGCATCTCGATTTGTCGGAGAGCATCTTCGACATTCAAGAGTAGAATGATAGGTTACGGGTTTAACGCTAGTTGGCGGATGCCCGACGTAGTTAGTTGACGAAAGGTTTTATCCCTATGCTGCGTGCGATGATTGTGGATGATGAGGCCCCGGCCCGTTCGGAACTTCGCTTCTTGCTCGAGCAGACGGGCAAGATCGGCACGATCACAGAAGCGTCGAGCGTTCGCTCCGCTATCGAGATGCTTATGGAGAGCCGCGTCGATGTTGTGTTCCTCGATATCTCGATGCCTGGCGCTTCGGGTCTGCAACTTGCCGAGGCACTGCATAAGCTCAAGAATCCGCCGGCGATCGTATTCGTAACCGCGTACAGCGATCATGCGGTCGAGGCGTTTGATGTGGATGCCGTCGACTATCTGATGAAGCCGGTCGAGGAGGCTCGCCTGGATCGAGCAATCGATAAGGTTATGCAACGCGCCAAGCCTGTCACGGACAGCAAGGTGACCATCGAGCGCATCCCGGTGGAAAAGGGCGGCCGCAAGGTCCTCATCCCCGTGGACGACATTCGCTTTATTATGGCCAAGGACGATTACTCCTGTATTTATACGGTCGATGACCGCTTTTTGTCCACGACCTCGCTGGCACAGTTCGAGGCCAAGCTCTGCGACTTTGGCTTCTTCCGCGTTCACCGCCGCTATATCGTCAACTTGGCGTGTGTCACCGACGTCGAGACGGTTCCCTCGGGCGCTATCCAGCTGGGCATTACGGGCGTCGACGAACGCGTACCGGTTTCGCGCCGTCGCGTCGTACCGCTCAAAAAGGCCCTGAGCCTCTAGTACACCAGCCCTGTAGACCAAAATCGTCTGCGGAGCCGTGGGGCTTTTTGCATGAATGCACCAAATCTTTTTGCGGAAGGGATCCCATGAACAGTGCAAGCGCCAAGCGTATCGACATTATCTCGGACACCCACGGCTATCTTTCGCCTGCGCTCTTGGACGAGCTTAAGGGTGCGGATCTGATTATCCACGCCGGTGACCTTACATCGGAGATGGACTACGAACACCTGCGCACCATCGCCCCCGTGCGAGCGGTGCTGGGCAATAACGATTACTACCGCGACTACGGCCCCGATGTGGACCGCTTGGCGCTCTTTACCTACGAAGGACTCAAGTTCGCCGTAGCCCACTACCGCGAAGACCTTCCGGTGGGATCCGTAGACGTAGCCATCAACGGTCACACCCACGTAACCAAAGAAGCCCAAGTGGGTCGCTGCTTGGTTCTCAACCCAGGCAGTGCCAGCTATCCAAGAGGCACCCGAGGCCCCACCATGGCCAGAATGCTCGTCAAGGACGGCAAGATTCTGAGCACCAAATTTATTGACCTAGAGTAGGTGCAACAAAAACGGGGGATGCACAGCGCGTCCCCCGTTTTTCTTTCAGCAAAAGGTAGAGCTTCAGCAACAACCTTAGACAACCCCGCCGAGGAGAACGGGGACCTCGAGCCGCGGAAGCGGCGAGGAACAACAACAGCTTGAAGCAAGTGACGGCAGGGAGGGTCTCCGGGGCCGGCTGGCGCGGGTTAAGTTTGTCGCGAGTTCCGCACGCAAAGGAAAGCACTTAAT
>CABSBK010000249.1 GCA_902475865.1 uncultured Collinsella sp. | reverse complement strand
CGGCATGGGCATCACCAAGGTCGTGGGTCCCGAGGCCCGCGGCTTTATGGTCGGCGTGCCCGTGGCCGTCGCCCTGGGCGCTGGCTTTGTGCCCGCACGCAAGCCGGGCAAGCTGCCGCGCAAGACGGTAAGCGAGAGCTACGAGCTCGAATATGGCACCGACTCTATCGAGATCCACGCCGATGCCATTACCTCTAAAGATACCGTGTTGATTCTGGATGACTTGGTCGCGACGGGCGGAACCGTCGAGGCAACAGGTAAACTGGTGCGAGATATGGGCGCAAAGCTTGTGGGTTACGGTTGTATCCTCGAGCTTGCGTTTCTCAACCCGCGCGAGAAGCTCACGCCTTCCAACGAGGACGTTGAGCTCTTTAGCCTGGTAACGGTGGACTAGACGTTACCCTTAGATACCGGAAAGGAAGCTCCATGCGCACAGCAAACACGCATAAAAACATGGCACGCTGCGCTGCTACGGCAACCCTCGCTTGTGTTTTGGGCCTGGGCCTCGCGGCTCCTGCCTATGCCGATACCGCATCCGACCTTGCCGTCGCTCGTACCAAACTCGAGCAGATCGGCACGCAAACCCAGCAAATTCATGAAGAACTCTCCGCACAGACGCAGGAGCTTGATCAGACTGCAGGCGAGATCACGCAAAAGCAGCAAGAGATTGCCGAGGGCCAGGCAAAGCTTTCGAGCTACGTTGCCGGTGAGTACAAGACCGGCGGTCTGAGTCTCCTTCAGGTTCTGACGGGCGTCGACGATCTGGGCGACATGCTCAACCGTCTGTTCTATTACGGCAAGGTTTCCGACAAGCAGGCCCAGACCATTCAGGATGTCAAGGACCTTAAGCAGCAGCTCACCGATAAGCAGGCCGAGCAGGAGAAGAACGTCGCCGCGACGCAGAAGAAGGTCGACGAGCTCAACGCCCAGCAGGCTGAGGCCCAGAGTGTCGTGAGCTCCCTGGACTCCCAGCTGCAGGCCGAGCTTGCCGCCGAGGCTGAAGCCAACGCAGCACTTCAGGCCGGCATTAACGCCAGCACCGCCGAGAAGGCTACGGTGAGCAACGACACCGCCGGTACGACTGAGAACACCAACGATGGCGGCAATACGCCCGCGCCCACTCCTACGCCCGCTCCGGCCCCTACGCCGCAGCCCGCCCCGGCTCCGGCTCCGGCTCCGACGCCTTCCGCACCGAACCAGTCTGTTGACGGCGGCTCCGTTGTTTCGCGTGCCTACAGCAAGCTGGGTTGCGCTTATTCCTGGGGCGGCATTGGACCGGACAGCTTTGACTGCTCCGGTTTTGTAAGCTACTGTCTCACGGGCCGCTACTGCCGTCTGGGCACCACCGGCACCTTCATGGGTTGGACCCGCGTGTCCGACCCGCAACCGGGCGATGTCGTGGTTAACTCCTACCATACTGGCATCTATATCGGTAATGGTCAGATGATCCATGCTTCCGACTACAAGACGGGCGTCATCATCAGCTCCGTCGCAGCCGGCATGAACAACAACTACATTTTCGTGCGCTACTAAGTCACTCTGTATAGCAAACGAATGTGAACCTCGTGGCCTTTGGGCTGCGAGGTTCATTTATTTGTGACCGTGCTCCATACATGACCCCAATGAGCTAGTTTTCAATACTAGATGCACGTTTCAAAGGTAAGCAAGATGGCTATAATAAATGAGAAACATCTAGAAAGGACCCTCTATGAGCTGGGCACTTATCTCCGATTCGAGCTGCAACCTCCGCGATTGGCAACCGACCGCGCCCCATACCACCTTTGCATTTGCACCCCTCAAAATTCGAGTGGGGGAGCGCGAGTTCGTCGATGACCTCACGCTCGATGTTCACGAACTCAATTGCGCCGTGCAGGCGGAGTCGAGCGCTTCTTCGAGCGCCTGTCCGAGCGTAGGCGAGTGGACCGAACTCTTTAGGCTTGCCGACAAGACGATTTGCATGCCCATCTCCGAGGGAGTCTCGGGAAGCTACAATGCCGCGGCCACCGCACGTGACATGGTGCTTGCCGAGGAGCCGGACCGTCAGATTCATTTGGTTAACTCGCGAGCCGCAGGTGGCAAAATGGATTTGATCTTCCTGCTGTTCGACCGCTATCTTGCAAGCAACCCAGATGCCTCCTTTGAGGACGCCTGCGCCTATTTCGATAGCTTGGAGCAGAACAGCAAGATCCTCTTTAGTTTGTGCAATTACGAAAACCTTGCGAAGGCCGGACGTATCCCTAAGGCGGCCGGCGTTATTGCTAACAAGCTCAATATCCGCATTTTGGGCACGGCGAGCGAAGCGGGCAAAATTGAACTCGTTGGTCACACCCGCGGCGAAAAGAAGATGCTCACCAAGATTGTCGACACCATGGAGGCCGAAGGCTTTACTGGCGGCGAGGTCGTAATCGACCATGTCGAAAATGAGGCGGGCGCCCAGGCACTTGCCAGCCGCATTGTGGAGCATTGGCCCG
>CABSBK010000248.1 GCA_902475865.1 uncultured Collinsella sp. | reverse complement strand
CACGCCGAGCGCCACGATTGCCATGCCCCAGGTGACCTTGTCTGGGCTGGATTGCAGGCGGGCCCACCATCGACCGAGGCCGCCTTTCGACCATGCGCTGGCGATTTTCTCGGCTTCTTTGGTTTCGGCTTCTCTCTGCTTGGCGAGTGCCTCGCGCTCCTCCTTGGTGAGAGTGCGGCGGGACACCTTGGGAGCGTTGGTAAAGGTGTCGGCCCTCAGCAGTGCTTCTTCTTCCTGTCGGGCCTTGGCTTTGGCGGCGCCAGCCTGGGCTGTCTGGGCCTTTGAGGCTTTTTGGGCGCGTGCGGTCCTTTGGTTCGACTCAGCCATACGTTCAGTCCTCCATTGAGGTGGAGATCATCCCCCTCGCTTATGTCAGGTACATCATGGTAGACCTCGTTCACAATTCTGACAAATTTTACAAGTCAACACATCGTCTCTACACGCGCCGCGACGGCCGCACACCCGGCCCTCACAGTCCGTATACGGCGCGGGCGGTATCGCGGGTGCCGCGCGCCACATCCGCGATGGGCAAGTCGAGCGTGTCGGCCATGGCGCGCAGAGTGTAGGGAATCATGTACGGCGCGTTGGTGCGGCCACGGTACGGCATGGGCGTCAGATACGGCGCGTCGGTTTCGACCATCGCATGGCCCAGCCCCACAATCCGTAGCGATTCGCGGATACCGTCATTGCCTTTGTAGCTCACGGTGCCGGAGAAGCTCAGATACCAGCCATGTTCGCGCGCGATCTCGGCCATCTCACGGTCGCCGGAATACGAGTGGAATACGGTGCGTTCGGGCGCGCCGTCGGCCAGCAGGGTTTCGATGACCTCGCGATGGGAGTCGCGGTCGTGAATCTGCATGGGCAGGCCCAGTTCCTTGGCCAAGGCGATATGCGCGCGGAAAGCCTCGCGCTGCAGTTCCTTGGCACCTTCGCCGGTGCGGAAGAGGTCCATGCCGGTCTCGCCGATAGCCACCACTTGCTCGGGGTATGTGGTGGCGAGGCGATGTACTTCGGCGAGCGCGTCCTCGAAAGACGTGTCATGGTAAGGCTTGTATTTGAGGGGCAGACCATCCGGCCCCGGCACACCACGATGCCCGTGGAGCACGGACTCATTGGGGTGTATTGCGAGCGCCGCGTGCACATTACCTGGATGATCGAGGGCCATCTGGAGGGCGGTCATCAGGTGCGGCAGCTCGCAACCGCAGTCGATAATACCCCCAATGCCGACAGATTGCGCCTGCGCCAGCAATTGGTCGACGTCGTACACCGGGACTTCGGGCTGTCCCTTCTCCTGCGCCTCATGGCTCATAGCGCGCGCGAAAGGGATTACGGAGGCCACGTGAGTGTGGTTGTCAATGGTCTGGGCGTCGTCCGGCAATGCTTCAGGTGCCGGGGCCCAGCTACGGTCGCGATGGTGATGCTTGCTCATGGTTTCTCAGTGTAGGCTGTTTCTCAGTGTAGGCTACCGCCAGCAACGCTCGTAAGGCAGTCCGGTAAGACGTTCGACTACACGACGGGTATCGTCGGTCACGCCCGCCTGAACTTGCCGTTTCTTGCCACGAGCGCAACATTCCCGGGAGAGTAGCGCAACCGGCAAGCGAGACGGTCGCCATCCTGCCGCCTTTTTCTGCATCATCAGCCCATTTTCTGCCTCATTTTGATAAAATATGATGCAGAAAAGTTCGTATGATGCAGAAAATGAGGCAGTATGAGATCATTTGACTACATCGAATCAGGTAAGACGTTGCTCACCCCGCACACCACGAGTTTGCTTGCCGCTATTCACGAGGCAAAAGGGCGTCAAAGCATACAGACAACGATCAGACCGGATATATTGGGGACGCTGGTTGCCGTCGCGCGCATCCAAAGCACAGATGCCTCAAACCGCATCGAAGGTATTTCTACCAGCGATAGCAGGCTCAACGATCTCGTCTCGGAGAAAGTCACACCGCGCAATCGCAATGAAGAAGAAATTGCCGGTTACCGTGACGCGCTATCGGTTATTCACGAAAGCCACGACTATATTCCGATTACCCCGAACGTCATTCTTCAACTGCACCGCGACCTCTTCCGACACACACCACTGACCTTTGCGGGGCATTTCAAGGACAGTGACAACGTCATCATCGAACGAGATGCACACGGGACCAGCACCGTGCGATTCGCCCCGCCGTCCGCACTTGTCACACCGGAACTGATCGAACGCGCGTGTTCCGCCTACACGCAAGCAATCCGAGATGGACATACCGATCCATTGCTTGCCATCGCCATGTTCATTCTCGATTTCATCTGCATACATCCGTTCAATGACGGCAACGGCCGCATGAGTCGGCTACTCACGCTCCTGATGCTGTACCGCAATGGCTATATGGTCGGCAAATACATCAGTATCGAACACCTTATCGAGCAAAGTAAAAGCACTTATTATGAGGCGCTGGACGCAAGCACTCAAGGCTGGGACGACAACGCCAA
>CABSBK010000247.1 GCA_902475865.1 uncultured Collinsella sp. | reverse complement strand
AGCTCATCTTGTCGGCCAGGTTGAACTTGTTGACAGCTGCGACAGAGTCGCCACCGCCGATGATCGAGGTGCAGTCGGCCTCGGCAACAGCCTCGGCGATAGCCTGGGTGCCGTGAGCAAAGTTGTCGAACTCGAAGACGCCCATGGGGCCGTTCCAGAACACGGTCTTGGCGCCCTTGACGGCCTCGGCATAAAGCTCCTCGGTCTTGGGGCCGATGTCCATACCCTCACGATCGTCGGGGATAGCGTCGGAAGCGACAACCTCGGGGACAGCGTCCTCGCCAAAGTGATCGGCAACGCGGTTGTCGATGGGGAGCAGGATCTTGACGCCCTTCTCCTCGGCCTTCTTGAGCATCTCGCCGGCGCGCTCGACCCAGTCCTCTTCCTTGAGGGACTGACCAACGGACAGGCCCTGAGCCAGGAAGAAGGTGTAGGCCATGCCGCCACCGATGATCAGGGTGTCAGCGGAGTCGATGAGGTGATCGAGAACACCGATCTTGGAGGAAAGCTTGGAACCGCCGACGATAGCGGCGAAGGGGCGCTCGGGCTCGGCGAGGATGCCGGTCAGCGTGTCGACCTCCTTCTCGAGCAGGAAGCCAGCGACTGCGGGCAGGTAAGCGGCGGGGCCCACGACGGAACCCTGGGCGCGGTGAGCGGTGCCGAAGGCATCGAGAACGAAGACGTCACCATAGGAAGCGAGCTTCTTGGCGATCTCAGGATCGTTCTTCTTCTCACGCTTGTCGAAACGGACGTTCTCGAGAACGAGAACCTTGCCCGGCTCGACGGCGGCGACAGCCTCAGCAGCCTTCTCACCGTAAGTGTCGGCGACAAAGGCAACGTCGAGACCAGAGAGCTCAGCGAGCTTCTTAGCGACAGGCTCAAGGGAGAGCTCAGGCTGGAAGCCGGTACCCTCGGGGCGGCCGAGGTGGCTCATGAGGATGACGCGAGCGTTGTGCTCAACGAGGTAGTTGATGGTGGGCAGGGCAGCCTTGATACGGGTGGTGTCACCAACGACGCCATCCTTGATAGGCACGTTGAAGTCAACGCGGACGAGAACGCGCTTGCCGTCGACATCGATGTCGCGGACGGTCTTCTTGGTAAAGGCCATGTTTGCTTCTACCTTTCGTACGTGTCTGCCTCCCATTACGGCAGACGATTTCCTATAAAAAGGGCGCGACCCTAGGGTGTAAGCCCTATAAGGCCGCGCCCTTCTTTAGACGCTCAACGAGCTATTCGCTAAAAGCTAAATTAAGCAACGAACTTCTCGAAGTACTTGATGGTGCGGACCATCTGAGAGGTGTAGGAGTTCTCGTTGTCGTACCAAGAGGTGACCTGAACGAGGGTCTGGCCGTTGCCGAGGTCAGAGCACATGGTCTGCGTGGCGTCGAAGATGGAGCCGTGGGTCTCGCCGACGATGTCGCGGGAAACGATCTGGTCCTCGTTGTAGGCGAAGGTATCGGGGATGGTCTCGGCGTAGGCCTTCATGGCAGCGTTGACCTCGTCGACGGTGACCTTCTTGTCAACGACGGCGTAGAGGTTGGTCAGCGAGCCGGTCGGCGTCGGGACGCGCTGGGCGGCACCGATGAGCTTGCCGTTGAGCTCGGGGAGAACCAGGCCGATGGCCTTGGCAGCGCCCGTGGTGTTCGGGACGATGTTCTCGGAGCAGGCGCGGGAGCGACGGAAGTTGCCCTTGCGCTGCGGGCCGTCGAGCGGCATCTGGTCGCCGGTGAAGGCGTGGATGGTGGTCATGATGCCGGACACGATGGGAGCGAAGTCGTTCAGACCCTTGGCCATCGGGGCGAGGCAGTTGGTGGTGCAGGAAGCAGCGGAGATGATGTTGTCCTCAGCGGTCAGCGTCTCATGGTTGACGTTGTACACGATGGTGGGCAGATCGCTGCCGGCCGGAGCGGAGATGACGACCTTCTTGGCGCCAGCGTTGATGTGGGCCTGAGCCTTAGCCTTGCTGGTGTAGAAGCCGGTGCACTCGAGAACGACGTCGACGTCGAGGTCGCCCCAAGGCAGATTGTTGGCGTCGGCCTCCTTGTAGATCTTGATCTCCTTGCCGTCAACGGTGATGGAATCCTCGCCAGCAACGACCTCGTGATCGCGAGCGTAGTTGCCCTGCGTGGAGTCGTACTTCAGCAGGTAAGCGAGCATATCGGGAGAGGTGAGGTCGTTGATAGCGACGATCTCGGAGCCCTCATGACCGAACATCTGGCGGAAAGCCAGACGACCGATGCGACCGAAGCCGTTAATAGCAACCTTTACTGCCATTGTGTCTCCTTTCGTAAGGCCCCCGCGAGCTACAGCGCCCGCCGTTGAGGCCCACAAACTAACCACTCGCCTAATATACCTTTTTTTTGACTTGAATTTCACGAGAATGCTCGAAATTGAAAATCAAATTTACGTTAAAACGTTTTAAAGAATAAAATAGCAGCTAAATCCGTATATAAGTCGATACTTCAAACTACTTGTTTG
>CABSBK010000246.1 GCA_902475865.1 uncultured Collinsella sp. | reverse complement strand
GGTTGACGCTAAAGCCGTCGTTGCGCAGCCAGTCGAGAAATTCGCTCTGGCTGTGAACGTGCAGCGGATCGGTATCGGCGATGTCGTAAATAAAGGTGGCTAGGTCGCGGCGCGCCGTGACCTTGGGATCCTTCTGACGCAGGCTGCCGGCGGCAGCGTTGCGCGGGTTGGCGAAGGGGTCGCGCCCCTCGGCATCGGCCTCTTCATTCAGACGAGCAAAGCTGCCCTTAGGCATGTAGACCTCGCCGCGCACCTCGATGGCGCGCTCGCGGTCGGCGCCCATGTGAGCGAGCGCCGGCTCGGACAGGTGCATGGGCACATCCTTGATGGTACGGACGTTGAGCGACACGTCCTCGCCCGTGGTGCCATCGCCACGTGTGGCCGCGCGTGCGAAGGTGCCGTTTTGGTAGGTAAGTGCCACGCCCAGGCCGTCGATCTTAAGCTCGCAGGTATAGGTGACGCTGCCAGCACCGAGCGCATCCTCGACGCGCTGGAGCCATGCGTCGAGTTCGTCCAGATCCATGGCATCGTCCATGGAATACATGCGCGCCATATGCGTGACCGGCGTAAACTGCTCGCTCACGTAGCCGCCCACGCGCTGGGTATAGCTGTCGGACGTCACCAAGTCGGGATAGGTCGCCTCGATTTCCTGCAGCTCAACGAGCATTTTGTCAAAGGCGGCGTCCGTGATCTCAGGCGCATCGAGCATATAGTAGCGATAGGCATGGTAATCAAGCTCGTGGCGCAGCTCGGCCGCACGCGCTGCCGCCTGGGCACGGGCATCGGCCGATGCAGCGGTATCCGTGCTCGTGGGCGTTTCGGTATCGATGTCCACGCCGTCACCAAACAGGCTCGATTGCTCCATAGCGGCACTCCTTCGCTCGATTTCAAACGGATACTAGAGTACCACCGGTCACCATGGCGCCGAATAGCCCTTTCGAACCGCACCGAATCGGCAGTCGACGGACCGAGGTGGATCGCGCGATCCAACCATGCTCTTATCAACTCTAAATGATCCGTTTTCCTCCGTCCCCAACGGATCAATAAGTAGAGAGGGGCTGTCCCGCGTTGATGGGACAGCCCCTCTGGCATCGGTATGTGCGATACGGCTCGTTAGTAACCCTGGCCGTAGCCCTGGCCCTGGCCCTGCTGGCCCAACAGCTCCTCCAGGTACTGGCGCAGCTGCTCGTCGGTAATACCGCCGTTGCCGGTGTCGGTCGAACTGTCGTCCTGCTGCTGGTTCTGCAACTCCTCATCGGAGCCCAGCTCGACGGTGACCTTCTTCTCTTCCTTGCCGCGCATGAGCGTGATCTCGACTTTCTCGCCCACCTCGTGGCTGCGCAGTGCGATGATCAGGCCATCGGCGCTCGTGATCTCGTCGTCGCCCAGTTTGGTGATGACGTCGCCCTCCTGAATGCCGGCCTTGGCGGCAGGACCGTCCTCGACGACGCTCGCCACATACGCGCCGCTATCAGTGCTTAGCTTGTTGGTGCGGGCGTTGAGCGCATTGACGCTCGAAAGCGTAGCTCCCATGTACGGATGCACCGGCGTCTTGCCGTCGATGATCTGGTCGGCAATGTTCTTGGCGTAGTTAACCGGAATGGCAAAACCAACGCCCGAGCTGGAGCCCGAGTAGCTCTCGATGAGCGAGTTGATACCCACGAGCTCGCCGTTGTCGTTGACAAGCGCGCCGCCGGAGTTGCCCGGGTTGATGGCGGCATCGGTCTGGATCATGTTGGCGTAGATGGTGTTACCGCTGGTAGAGCTCATGGCCGTGGAGCGATAGAGCGCCGAGACGATGCCCGTGGAGACAGACTGTTCGTTGCCGAACGGCGAGCCGATCGCCATGACCCACTCGCCCACGTTGAGCTTGGAGGAATCGCCGATCTCGATCGGCGTAAGCTTGGAGGCGTCTGCATCCTTGAGCTTGATGACGGCCAGGTCGCTCGAGGCATCGTTGCCCACGAACTCGGCCTCGTAGGTGGTGCCGTCATCCATGGTCACCACGTACTGATCATAGCCATCAACCACGTGGTTGTTGGTGAGGATGTGGCCCTCGGTATCGAGCACCACGCCCGAACCGACGCTGCCCGAGCTATCCGACCCGTCAGCAGACTGCGAAAGCGAGCCATTCTGGCTGCCGCTCGAAGTGGCGGTAATGGAAACCACGGAGGGCAGGGCCTTGGCAGAAACGGCCTCGGCCAGCGTGGTGTCCTCGGAATCAATCGTAATCTTTTGCGTCGACGAACCCGAAGCACCCGCCGTCACGGCATTCTTGCCTCCGCCGATATCGAGCGTGCCACTCATAATGAGCGCGATGACCAGCAGGGCGCCGCACGCACAACCAGCGAGCGCTGTAATAAAGATTGGCAGCTTTTTGGTCTTGGTCTTGACCACCGTGTGCTTATTTACAACCTGCTGGCCGCCCAGCGGCTTGCCGGTCTGCGTGTCGAAGGCCTGCACGTAGGGAATGTTGCTG
>CABSBK010000245.1 GCA_902475865.1 uncultured Collinsella sp. | reverse complement strand
CAAGCGGTCCGCCGTTCGGTAGAACGGCGGAACTAATTAGCTTTGGCGGTAATGATCGAAGAAATCGGCGAGGTCTTCGAGGGACTCTTTGAGTACTTCCATGCGCGGCAGGTACACGATGCGGAAGTGGTCGGGCTCAGCCCAGTTAAAGCCGCCGCCGCGCGTGATCAGAATCTTCTTCTCGTGCAGCAGGTCGAGGGCAAACTGCTCGTCATCGGTGATGTTGAACTTCTTAACATCCATCTTGGGGAAGATATAGAACGCCGCGCGCGGCTTGACCACCGAGATGCCATCGATCTTGTTGAGTGCCTCATACACAAAGTTGCGCTGCTCGTAGACACGGCCGCCAGGACGGATGTAGTCGTTGACGGACTGATGGCCACCGAGTGCCGTCTGAACGATCGATTGAGCCGGCACGTTGGAGCACAGGCGCATGTTGGAGAGCATGTTGACGCCCATGATGAAGTCGCTCATGCAGCGCTGGTTGCCCGAAAGCACCATCCAGCCAATGCGATAGCCCGCGATCATATGCGACTTGGACAGGCCGCTAAACGTAATGCAAGGCAGGTCGGGGGCGAGCGAGGCAATGGAGACATGCTCGTAGCCGTCCATGCACAGGCGGTCATAGATCTCGTCGGCAAAAATCATGAGCTGGTGCCTGCGCGCAATCTCAACGATGCCCTCGAGCACCTCACGCGGATAGACAGAGCCCGTGGGGTTGTTGGGGTTGATGATGACGAGGGCCTTGGTCGCGCTCGTGATCTTGGACTCCATATCCTCCAGGTCAGGATACCAATCCGCCTGCTCATCACACAAATAATGTACGGGATGACCGCCGGCAAGGGTTGCGCACGCCGTCCAGAGCGGATAGTCGGGGCTGGGGATCAGAATCTCGTCGCCATTGTCGAGCAGTGCGTTCATCGAAAGCTGAATGAGTTCGGACACGCCGTTGCCCGTGTAGATGTGCTCCATCTGAACGTTGGGCAGGCCCTTGATCTGCGAGTACTGCATAATCGCCTTGCGCGCAGAAAACAGGCCGCGCGAGTTGGAATAGCCTTCGCAGTCGGGTAGCTGCTGGCGCATATCCTTGATGACCTCATCGGGCGTGCGGAAACCAAAGGGCGCGGGGTTGCCGATGTTGAGCTTGAGAATACGCTCGCCCTCGTCCTCCATACGGGCGGCCTCGTCGACGACGGGACCGCGCACGTCATACAGGACATTCTCGAGTTTGGTGGATTTAGAAAAAGTACGCATGGTGGTGCTCCTTGGAATTTGAGCCGTGGGACTAGGTTCGGATTTGGCAACGTTATGGGACGAGGACGTCTCGCCTTGATCGGCGTCACTGGCGAGCAGCCAGGAAACATCGACCTCCAAAATGCGGGCGAGCAGCTCTGCCACATCGCGCCGCGGAATCGTCTTGCCACTCACATATTGGCTCATCTGACTCTTGCCGAGTTTTTTGCCGAGCACCTCCGATGCGCGGATAACGTCCGACTGGCGAACGTCGCGATCGGACATGGTCTGTCGCAGACGATCGCTAAACGTCTCTTGGGCCACAGGAACCTCCTTGCTGGCAAAGTTCAATTTATAGAACACGAATTGAACCAAGGTTCAATTTAGCAAGCAGTATAGCGCGGCGCATTATCTGGAAGTTCAATTTCACAAGAAAATGTACCGAACCCCGAGAATCGTCCCGAGGTGGACAACGGGCACGCGCTTTTAGAGATATTCGAGGAAACGAGCCGCCGCGAGCGAAACGTCAGCGGTGCGGTATATGGCGTTGATCTGCCGATGGAGACGTCCCTCGAGCGGGCGCACGGCAACATCGAACTGGCAGCGGCGCAAGATGAGCGCGGGAAGAATGCTCACGCCCAGGCCGTCCTCGACCATGGCCATAATCGCATAGTCATCCCAGGTCGACAGCTTAGAGCGTACCGCCAGGCCCGCGCGGCGAAACAGCGGCGTAATCTCGTCGTCACTACCGCGTTCCAGCAGAATAAACTGCTCGTTGGCCAAATCGGCAAGGGAAATGACCTCCGCGGTGGCAAGCGAGGAGTCCGCTGGCACCACGGCCATCAGCTCGTCTTGTACCAACGGCCGCGACGCCATGCCGGCGCCGCGTGGCTCGCGCGGAATAAAGCCCAGGTCGCAGCGGCCTTCCGCCACCCATTGCTCAATCTCGGAGTAATCACCCATCAGCAGCTCGTAATCGACATCCGGGTGATCGGCGCGAAAGTGCGCAATCACCGGCGGCAGCACGTGGGTCGCCACGCTCGAAAACGTACCGATGCAGATTTTGCCGCGCATGAGCCCACGCATCTCATCCACCCGTCGCTGCAAGCGAGTGAATTCCTCACAGAGCGCCTCAACCGCCGGCATAACTTGCCGCCCGTCGGCAGAAAACACTACGCCCTCGCGGCTTCTATCAAGCACTTTAAAGCCCCAGTCGGCCTCAAGATCGGCCACCATACGGCTCACGCCCGACTGCGAATAGCT
>CABSBK010000244.1 GCA_902475865.1 uncultured Collinsella sp. | reverse complement strand
GATAGCGCTTTCTGATATTCAGAACAAGCGACATGGCTTATCGACCTCCCTTTGCGACCGTGTCATCGCGCATGAGTTCGGCCAGCGCCTCGCGATCGATACGCAAGGCATCGCCGCCCGCCGGGTCGAGCGAATCGCCCTGTCCGGCGAGATCTTTGGCCTGTTTGCGTTCCGCACGGGAGAGACCGCGCTCGCGATACTTTTGCGAATGCGCCGTGTACATGTTGATGAATAGGATGACCAGGAAGCTGAACGCTATTACGACCACGACCCAAAAGAGGGCCACCGACGTATTGCCGCCCATCCATTCAAAGTAAATCGCAATGGGAATGGTCTGCGTAATACCGGCGTAGTTGCCCGCAAAGAACAACGTGCAGCCAAACTCTCCCATGGCGCGGGCAAAGGCGAGGACCGTACCGGCGGCAATCGAGGGCCAACCGAGGGGCATCAGGAGTTTGGTGAAGATGCGACGCTCGGACCAGCCCAGCGTGCGCGCGGCGTCGAGCATCTGCATGTCAAGGCTCTCGAAGGCTCCGAGTGCCGTACGATAGACGAGCGGGAACGACACCACCACGGCAGAGATCACCGCCGCCGGCCACGTAAAGACGATCGAGACCCCGTGCGCGATAAGCCACCGACCGACCCCGGTCGAGCGGCCAAACAACATGAGGAGCAGAAAGCCACAGACCGTGGGCGGCAGCACCATAGGAATCGTAAAGACCGAGTCGAGCAAGCCCTTAATACGGCTCGTCGTACCCATGGTCTTCCATGCGGCAAACAGGCCCAGTGCAAACGCGATCACCAGGGCAAGGCCGCTCGTTTTTATGGACACCCAAAACGGACGATAGTCGATGTCGCCCAAAAAGGAGACCAGAGAGGTCAAGGGACCCTGCTCATCCCGCAACACGACAGACGATGCCTCTACCATTTGAGCGCTATCAAGCCAACGCGCGCCGCCCTTGGCATCACCCGAGGCTGATGCAATCACCACATAGCGGTCCCCATCCGCACCGCGTTCGTCAAAGCCATAGGTATACCCGCCGGCATCAAACGTTGTTTCCGCCGTGACATACCAAGGAAGATCCATGTCCCCCAGCTGCGCACCTCCCATGCAGTTTGCGCTGTCGAGCTCACAGACGAGGGCCTTGAGACCCGATACGCACTCGTTGTCCTGCGGATCCAATCCATACCTCTCGATCGCCTTGGGCGATATCCACACCACAACGCGATCGGCAGCAGGCGCCACTACAAGGTCCACGCCCTCGTCAACGGGAAACCGGTAGCCCTCAGGCTGGCCCTCCATGGCACGAGCGGTCCCCTTGGCCAACCGCTCAAAACCCTCGATCCCATAGGAAAGCCCATGAGCAGTCGCAGCAACCTGGGCCCCGTCCTCAGCGTCCCCAGCAAACGCAAATCCCGGCACCCAGCAAAGCGCGAAGGTCAAAGCACAGGCGACAAGGATGCGGAATCTATTAAGCACGAAAAGCTCCAAGCGAATATAAGGACGGAGTGAGACACAAAACGATGGAATTATCGCGCCAAGCCGCACTACGCGGAAAGCTCAAAGCCGTACTTAGCCCAAATCTTCTGAGCCTTCCTGTTGGACAGGCAAAAGTCGATAAACGACTTGGCCTCGTCGGCGTGCTCGGAGCTCTCAGCAACGGCACCCGGGTACACGATGGGCTTGTGCGAATCCTCGGGGCACACGAAGGCCTCCTCGATGCCGTCGTAGCGGAAGATATCGGAGCTGTAGACAAAACCGGCCACGCAGTCGCCCGTAGAGACGTAGGCGGCGGCGGTACCAACTTTGTCTGCCAGTGCGACCTTGTCGGCGATCTCGGGAGCATACTTGCCGTCGTCGCCCTCGGTGCCGGTGTAGAGGCCCACGGAGGCCAGGGCCTGGTTGGCGTACTTGCCGGCGGGAACGGTCTTGGCGTCGCCAATGGCGATCTTGCCGTCCAGATTCGCTACGTCGGCGATGGCCTCGACCTTGGTTTCGGAGCCCTCGGCGCGAATGATCACAAGGTCATTGACGAACATGTCCTCACGCGTGTCGGCATCGACGAGCTCGGCGGCATCGGCGTCGTCCATGGTGCCCTTGGAGGCCGTGATGAGCACGTCGACCGCAGCACCGGCGCGTATCTGCTCGACAAGGTCGCCGGACGCTTTGAACTGCGTGTCGGCAAAGGTGGTGCCGGTCTGGTCGGTGTAGAGCTCCTGGACCTCGGGCAGAGCCTTCTCGAGCGAGTTGGCAGCAAAGACCTGCAGCTCGACAGCCTTCTTCTTAGAGGAAGACTTGGCGGAGCCGGCATCTGAACCAGCGTGCTCGGACGTCTTGTTGCCCGAGCAGCCAGCAAGGCCAAGGCCGGCGGCGGCGACAGCAGAAAGCGAGACGAATCCGCGGCGAGAAACCATATCGAACATGTTCAACCCTTTCGGATCTTGTGCCCGGGACCCCACCGCGGGCTTTAATCTGCAATCAGATTATACTTCTGAG
>CABSBK010000243.1 GCA_902475865.1 uncultured Collinsella sp. | reverse complement strand
ACGCACGATGCGGATGTTCCCTGCATCCTGGGCAACGGCTGCAGTATAGCGCCGATAGACGACCAATCGCCTAGATGTTGAGCGCGTGATAGGTCACGCTCGCACCCGGGGCGTCAACGGTCACGCCATAGGCCTCGGGATAGATGCGCGTCGAAAACACGAGCGCGCCATCATTCACAAACACCTCGACCGACGAAACATCGCCGACAATGCGCACGTTACGAACCTCGTCGACGGGCTCCCAGCGCACGGTACGACCGCAGCCGGCAGAAGCGCGATCCTCATCGGCAAATCGCATCTCAAAGCGCGCGGGTAGCTCGCCGTTGGCGGGCACAAACGCCAGCTTCAGCTCGCCATCAACGGTCGCGGTAAATGCGCCGTCGACACCGTCGACAACAACGTCAAAGCAGGTTTCGCCGGCAACCTCCAACGAGCCCTCCCCCACACGCACCGAGGCATAATGGCGCTCGATCTCGCGCACCGGCTGCTGCAACACCACGCCGCCGGCGCCGGCTGTAAGCTCACGCGGCACCGTCATGCAGTGCTGCCAGCCACACGCCACGGTGGGTGCGTTGCCATAGGTCGGCTCATCGGGCATACCCATCCAGCCGATTAGAATATGGCGACCGTCCTCGGCCGTGAACTCCTGCGGCGCATAGAAGTCAAAACCGGCGTCCCACAGGCGAAACTCGCCCAGCTCATAAGCGTCCTTGCCACCCGTAATGTCGCCCGTTACAGGCATGTAGCCAGCAGCGTATACGTTGCCGCGGTCCCAACGACCACCCTCGAGCCCCTGGGGCGAGAAGGACAAAAATGCAGCGATATCGCCATTCGCATCGAGCTCAATATAGCCAGGGCATTCCCACATAAAGCCAAAACGCTCGGGCGTAGACACACGGCTCTCGAGCTCCCAGCTCAACATATCGGCCGAGCCATACACCAGGATCTCGCCCGCATCGCGACCGGCGCCCTCGCCGTGCATGGCGCAAAATCGACTATCGACATGCGGACCATCCACGCGACGACGGGCGCCCAGCACCATGTGATAACGCCCGTCCGCGTCACGCCACACCTTGGGATCGCGCACGTGGCAGGTCAAATCCTCGGGATAATCCTCGGACGCCAGCACCACGCGCTTTTGGTTGAACTTCCGACCGGCAAGGCCATCAACGCTCTCCACATAGACGGTATCGGCGCGGCGGCCGGTATTGACGTAGTCGTACGTACCGTCAGCATCGGAAAGCTTAACGTTGCCCGTATAGAGCACGCGAATGCGACCGTCTTCGGCAAGCGCGGAGCCCGAATACACACCATGGCAATCGAACGGCTCGTCGGGCAGCAGTGGGGCGCCAACGTAATCCCATGTCATAAGATCGCGACTCGTCGCATGGCCCCAGACCTTAACGCCGCCCTCGACATCAAACGGCGCATACTGAAAATAGGCATGGAACACGCCGCCTGCCTGGCAAAGACCGTTGGGGTCGTTGAGCCAGCCCGCCGGCGGCATAATATGGAAGCGCTGGCCATACGCGCCATGGCCGCACTCAGAGGCGGCAGCGTCAACAGCGGCAACCAGCTTTGCAAGGTCGCGCCCAAGGGCATTAGACATATCAAAGTCCTAACGGATCGAAAGTAACAAGGCGCCAGAGATCGACACCAGATACGGGAAACGCCCGCGAGCATACAACCCGCGGGCATCCCCTCAATCAAAAGCTCTTAGGCCTGCTCGGAAGCCTTGGGCTCGTCCTTGTACAGGACAAACGAGACGCCAAAGGAAACCAGCGCGGCGACCGCAAACATGATCGCGTACTGCACGGGCTGGGCCAGGCACAGCAGGATACCGAAGATGCCGGTAACGCCGGTGCCGGAAGCGGCAAGCGAGGTGAGCGCGCAGACCAGGGCACCGCAACCGCCGCCGATGCAGCCGGCGATGAAGGGCTTAAAGAAGCGCAGGTTCACACCAAAAATGGCCGGCTCGGTAATACCCATGAAGGCGGACAGAGCCGAAGGAAGCGCCAGGCCCTTGATCTTGGCATCGCGGGTTTTAAAGGCAACGGCGAGCGCGGCGCCACCCTGTGCGATGTTGGCAGCGCTGGCGATGGGCAGCCAGTAGGTCACACCGTACTGGGCGAGCTGGCCCAGGTCGATGGCGGTGTACATCTGGTGGATACCGGTAACGACCGTGGGGGCATAGAACAAGCCGACGATAAAGGAACCGATGCCGAAGGGCAGGGTCAGCAGGGCCTGGATCAGACCGAGGATGGCGTTCTCGGCCCAGACAAAGATGGGGCCGACGGCAACGAGCGTCACGAGCACGGTCACGAACACCGAGACGAGCGGGGTCACAAAGAGGTCGAACATCTCGGGAACGATCTTGTGCAGGCGCTTCTCGAGGAAGGCCAGAATGGCGCAGGCGATAACGATGGGGATCACGTGGCCCTGATAGCCGACCCACTCAAAGCTGTACAAGATCGGAAGAGCGTCGTGTAGGGAAAGAGTGTAGATCTCGGTGGTCG
>CABSBK010000242.1 GCA_902475865.1 uncultured Collinsella sp. | reverse complement strand
GAGTGAGCGCATCTCCTCGATCGTCTCGACATAATAGAAGCACGACGGCGCCTTGCCGAGCGTATCGGCACGTTTAAGGTCCATAAGCTCGTCAATCAAACGCGGCGTGTCAACACCCTCGCCCGAAAGCAAGCGCATCATATTGAGCAAACAGGAACGCTCAGGGCGCAACGGCTTATCGTGATACTTAATGAGTAGGCACACATCGCGAACCAAATCATGCGAAAGCGCCAGACGATCCATAATTACGCGCGCCTTCTTGGCGCCAAGCTCGGGATGACCGTAAAAGTGGCCGCTGCCCGCATGGTCGACCGTAAAGCAATCGGGCTTGGAGACGTCGTGCAGAAAAGCTGCCCACATTAAGCTCGACGAAGGCTCCACGCCGTCACAAAGCGCCAACTCCCCCGCCACCGTCAACACGCGAGCGATATGCTCGTAGACATTAAAGGCATGGTAGACACTGCGCTGGTCAAACCCACGAGCCGGCGCAAGCTCGGGCACGGCGGCACAAACAAGCTCGGGGTAGCGCAGCATCGCGTCTCCCCCATGACCGGTCGAAAGAATGCCTTCGAGCTCAATGCCCACGCGCTCGCGTGCCACGGCATCGAGCAGCGATGAGCATTCAGCAAGCGCCTGTTTGGTCTTAGGCTCGATCATAAAATCCAAACGACAGGCAAAACGCACGGCGCGCAGCATGCGAAGCGCATCCTCGTTAAAGCGACGCTTGGGATCTCCGACGGCACGGATCAGCTTACGCTCCAGGTCGCCCTGGCCATCGTAACGGTCGATAAGACCGCGCTGCGGATGCCAAGCCATAGCGTTAACGGTAAAGTCACGACGCGCCAGATCGTCCTCAAGCGAGGCCGCACGCTGCACACTCTGGGGATGGCGACCATCAGTGTAAAAGCCGTCCAAACGATACGTCGTGACTTCGATGCGCTCATCGTCACAAATGGCGGTGATGCCGCCAAATTTAATGCCCGACTCAACTACCGCAATGTCAGCGGCCTCGAGTGCCGCCTTGGACTCCTGCCACAGGCCGCTGCAGCACATATCAACATCGTGGCTGGGGCGTCCCATCAATGCGTCACGTACCCAACCGCCCACGAACCAGGCCTCAAGACCGGCTGCCTCAAGCGCATATAGCACACGCAGGGAGGCGTCTGAGGGCTGCGTACCGTTGAGCGAAACATTGCACATACCTATGGCCTCCTACGCCTGCAAGCGTTAATCGATGGTTCTCAAGAAGTCTAACAAGAAACGGGCATGCACGCACATGCAATCGTATCGTCAATTCGAACGAACGAGACAGCAGATACCACATGCGGCCAGAACGCAAAAACACCCGCCTTAGGAATCCAAAGCGGGTGTTCGGCAACGATGTATCGATGCGGCTAGCAGACCTGGCGAACCTCAATGTGCTTCTTATATTCGTCCACCTTGGCAAAATCGCCCAAACCAGGGCACTCAACCACGTTGGCGCCGGTAGCCATTGAGAGGCGCAGTGCGTCCTCGACGCGCTCGGGAGCGTCGTGCCACACGGACAGGAAGGCGGCAAGCGAGGAATCACCGGCGCAGACCGTCGACAGCAGCTTGACCTCGAAGGTGCGGTTGGCAAACCAGATGTGCTCGCCGTTGGAGAAGTACGCGCCGTCGCCACCAAGGGTCAGCAGCACGTTCTTAGCGCCCTTGGCGTGCAGCTCGGTCATCGCACCCTTAACGGACTCGTCGTCGCCACCGCTCACCTTAATGCCAAAGATGTCGAGCAGCTCGTCGTCGTTGGGCTTAATGAGCAACGGCTCAAGGGCAATGAGGTCGGCCAGCTGATGGCTCGAGATATCAAGCACGAACTCGGCACCCTTTGCCTTAACGCGGCGAAGTACCTCGGCCAGGAAACCCTCGGAGGTGTTGGGGGGCAGCGAGCCACTAATGACCAGGCAGGTCATGTCGTCGAGCGAATCGATGAGCTCAAACATCTCCTGCTCGTTGGCAGCATTGATGGCGGCGCCTGCGTTTACCATGTTGTACTCGGTATCGGGGCCGGCGTTGAGGAAGACGTTAACGCGCGTGATGCCGTCGGTCCACACGGGCTTGACGGGCACGCCCAGGGCCTCGGCGCCCTTGACGATAAACTCGCCCGAGAAACCAGCAAAAAAGCCCAGGATCGTGGTGTCGACACCGTAGTGATCGAGGGTGAACGAGACGTTGAGACCCTTGCCGTTGGGCGTGTAGACCGCGTCGCGCGTGCGGGTTACGGTATTGGCGGAAAGACCGTCGCAGGCAATGTTATAGTCGATGGCGGGATTTGCAGTGAGCGTGTAAATCATGAATGTTCCTTTCACAAGGCAACGTGTTGATGAAAGTATATTCCACGCCACGTGAAAAGGCTATAGCAACTCGGCGAACGGTGTAGAACGCGTGCAGGGCGGCAGAAAAGCGGCAAAGCGCGGCAAAAAATCAGGGGGCTTGCCCTGACGCTCTTTTGCAATTAACAAAAATGGCGCCCCGGCCAAAGCCGA
>CABSBK010000241.1 GCA_902475865.1 uncultured Collinsella sp. | reverse complement strand
AAAAACATGTTGCCGTGAAGCAACCCGATGAATGATAGCAGGAATGCCTCTTCCTGCCAACCCGCAATCAAAACCACACACCTAAGCGCAACACGAGCCGCCCAGCCTACTCGCCCCGGGGATGGGCCTGGGTCACGGCGCGCTTAAGCCAATCGGGCGTAAGATGCGTGTAAATCTGCGTCGTGGACAGGCTCGCATGTCCCAGCAGCTCTTGAACCGAACGCAGATCCGCGCCGCCCTCGAGCAAATCGGTCGCAAACGTGTGGCGCATCGCATGCGGGGCAATGTCGGCAGGGATGCCAGCGAGCGTCGCCAGCATATGGAACCGTCGTCTGAGCATAGCGGCACTCATGCGATTACCGCGCGCAGAAATAAACAGCGGATGCAGACCGGCTGCGGCGTCGCGGTGCTTTGCCTGGGCGAGCAGCACCGGTCTCCCCTCCTCGACATAGGTGCGCGTCGCCTCAAGTGCGCGACGATACAGAGGAACGATGCGCTCTTTGCTCCCCTTGCCCCATAGCCGCAGCGTGCGCTCGGACCATAAGATGGATTCCACGTTAAGCGCCGCAAGCTCCGAGATGCGGGCACCCGAGGCATAGAGCAGCTCGAGCATCGCCGCATCGCGCAGTCCCACGGGTGTCGAGGTATCAGGCGTCTTGAGCAGCGCCTCGACCTGTTGGGTCGTCAGCACACCGGGCAGGTCGCGCGGCAGCTTGGGCGACGCGATCGCCGAGACCGCATCGCCCTCGACAATCCCCTCGGCAGCCATCCAACGATAGAGCGACCGAATAGCCGACAAATGCGCGGCAATGGTGCGAGGCGCCACCTGCTCGCGCGAAAACTCGGCCAAATACGCGCGGACGGTACGCACATCGGCCATACGCGCATCGACACCCGTACGCTCGCACCAGGCAGCAAAGCGCTCCAACCGCGATCCATAGGCAGTCACCGTATTGGGAGAGAGCCCCTCGACACGTGCGATGTAGGCGATAAACGAGTCGACGGTATCGTACAGGTCAAAGGCTATGACCGGTCGCCCCCAAACAAGTCGGAACGCGTGGCCAAGTAGGCATCGAGGGCCTCGAGCGCGCGATCCGCATATGCCTGGTAGCGGTCGCGTTTACTGCGGCGCTTGCCGTCCTCGAGCGGTGGCACCAAGCCAAAGTTAACGTGCATGGGCTGATAGCCCACCGTTGCCGGATCGGTCGCATAGCCCACGAGCGCGCCCAGGGCACCCACGCGAGGAAGCTCAACAGGAGCCGCACAGATAGCCTCGGCATAGGTGTTGAGCGCAGCGAGCAGACCGGACGCCACGGCCTCCATATAGCCTTCGGTGCCGGTGATCTGACCGGCGAGGCGCACGCTCGTACCGGGCACGGCAAAGGTGCCGTCAAGAACGTGCGGCGCATCGACAAAAGGATTGCGGGGCATGACGCCATAACGGAAGAACTCGGCATGCTCCAGACCGGGAACCAGATGGAAGACACGCTTTTGTTCGCCAAAGGTCAGGTTGGTCTGGAAGCCCACCAGGTTGTAGGCGGTCTTCTCCTTGTTCTCGGCGCGCAGCTGAATCGCCGCCCAAGGGCGACGTCCGGTACGCGGGTCGGTGAGGCCGACGGGCTTCATGGCGCCAAAGCGGATGGCATCCTTGCCAGTGCGGGCGACTTCCTCGGCAGGCTGACAGGCCTGGAACAGGTCACCACCCTCAAAGTCCTTGAGCACCACGCGATCGGCGGTGGTGAGTGCCTCAATAAAGGCCTCGTACTCCTCCTTGTTGAGTGGAGCGTTGAGATAGTCGCCGCCCCCCTGCTCCTCGTAGCGCGACTGCGAGAACAGCACGTCCATATCGAGCGTGGAGGCATCGACGATTGGCGCGGCAGCGTCAAAGAACGCCAAGGCGTCGCCACCGACGAGCTTCATGACCTCTTCGCTCAATGCCGGCGAACACAGCGGGCCCGCGGCAATGACCACGTGGCCCTCGGGAATCTGCGTGACCTCGCCGTGCACGACCTCGATATTGGGTCGGGCGGCAACCTCGGCCTCGACAAGCTCAGAAAACGTAACGCGATCGACCGCCAGGGCACCGCCGGCGGGAACGGCCGCACGATGGGCGCAATCGAGCAGCACCGAGCCCATGCGCTCGAGCTCGGCCTTTAGCAGGCCAGCAGCGGAATCCGGACGGGCTGACTTAAACGAATTTGAGCAGACGAGCTCGGCCAAGTGATCGGTATGGTGGGCCGGAGAGCTCACCTGGGGGCGCATCTCGCACAGCTTTACGGCAAACCCGCGATCTGCCAGCTGGATCGCACACTCCGAACCCGCCAGACCGCCACCGATAACCGTCACCTGATCGAACTGCATCTGCAAACACCTTTCTAATTGACACGCTTTCCATTGTGACCGAAGGGCGTCTGAGCGTGAAGCGCAAACTTTGAGGGCGCATACCTTCCATCCATCATGCGCTCGATAAGCCCCTCGAGCTCGAGCGAGCCCAAAAGCTTGAGCACGCCGACAGCATCAAGCGAGACGAGCGCGGCAATGTCGTCGACCTTGAGCGGCGAGG
>CABSBK010000240.1 GCA_902475865.1 uncultured Collinsella sp. | reverse complement strand
TCGTCGGCCTAGCCGGCGAGCTTTTTTGTTATCCAGGGACCGTTTCTTCGGTTCAATTTTCGGCCTCTCAAACATAATCTCGATCCGTAACATCTGGGACCCATTTTGCCGAGTAACTGTTACAGATTTAGATCTTTCGTCAGGCTAGATTGGTTTGTCTTGATCTGTAACAGGTAGAGGACAAAAGTCGGTCTAGATGTTACAGATTGAGATGTTTGGGCGGACCGAATTTGTTCGTCTCGATTTGTAACATCTAGGGTCGTTTTTGGTCTGTAGGTGTTACAGATCGAGACAAACCGACGGGCCGCCCCGCCCCATCCACCTGCCGCCACCTGATATTCGCCGATTTCCGTTGTGCTGCTGTGCCCCCATGCCATATCCTCTAAACAACTACGCGGCACCATCGCCGCCGCGCCTACAAGAGAGGAATGTCCATGACCGCACCTGCATCCAAACTGCTCCAGCCCATTACGGTTGGCCCCCTTGAGCTCAAGAACCGCATTATGTTCCCGCCGCTGACCACCGGCTACGAGGAGCGCGACGGCTCCATTGGCGAGCGCAGCCTGGCTTTTTACGAGCGCCTGGCCCGTGGCGGCGTGAGCTACATCGTCATTGGCGACGTCGCTCCCGTCATGACCGCGAGCCCCACGCCCAAGCTGGCGACCGACGCCCAGATCCCCACGTTTAAGGCGCTGGCCGATGCCGTCCACAAGCATGGTGCCAAGGTTGCGCTGCAGCTGTTCCACCCCGAGTACGACGTGCCCGGCGTCGGCCGCATGGTCATGGGCTCCATGGCCGCTGCCAAGGCCGCGCAGGAAGCCAAGGCCGCCGGTGACGAGGAGACCTTTGCCGCCAAAATGGCCGAGTCCAACGAGATCCGCAAGCAGGCATACGCCAAGCTGCACCACGACATGCAGCACTTTGTGAACGAGGCGAGCGTGGAGCAGCTCACCCAGATCAAGGAGGCCATCGCCGCCTCGGCCGCTCGCGCGCAGCAGGCCGGCATCGACGCCATCGAGGTCCACGGCGACCGCCTGGTGGGTTCGCTGTGCTCGGCCATCCTCAACAAGCGCACCGACGAGTACGGTGGCTCGTTTGAGAACCGCGTCCGTTATGCGCTGGAGGTCGTCGCCGCCATTAAGGAGGCCGCGCCGCAGCTGATGGTGGAGTACAAGCTCCCCGTGATCATGGAGAACCCCGACGGCACGCCGCGCGGCAAGGGCGGCCTGCAGCCCGATGAGGCCTGCGAGTTCGCCAAGCTGCTCGAGGGCGCGGGCATCGACATGATCCAGGTCGCACAGGCCAACCACACCGGCAACATGGGCGACACCATTCCGCCCATGGGCGCCATGCCCTACAACTGGACGCTGCCGGTGGCCGAGCGCGTTAAGGCCCTGGTTTCCGTGCCGGTGGCAACCGTCGGCCGTGTGGTCTCGGTCGAGGCCGGCGAGAAGATCCTGGAGGACGGCTCGGCCGACATCGTCGCTTATGGCCGCTCGCTTATGTGCGACCCCGACATTGCGCTGAAGGCCGCCACGGGCGAGCCCATTCGCGAGTGCCTCAACTGCAATAAGGGCTGTGTCGACGCGATTCAAAACCGCAAGTACATCTCGTGCGTGCTTAATGCCGAGAACGGCGACGAGGCGACCATCGCCATTAAGCCTGGCGAGGGCGACAAGAAGATCGCCGTGGTGGGCGGTGGCATCGCCGGTCTGGAGGCCGCGCGCGTGGCGGCCAAGCGCGGCTACGACGTGACCGTCTACGAGGCGAGCGATCATCTGGGCGGCCAGATTGTGCTGGCGGCCGCGCCTCCGCGCAAGGACGAGATCATGCGCTCGGTCGAGTATTACGAGAAGATTCTGCCCGGCCTGGGCGTGAAGGTTGAGCTCAACCATGCCGCTACCGCTGAGGACCTCAACGCCGCCGACGCCGCGATTGTGGCCGTGGGCGCACATGACGTGGTCATCCCCGTTCCGGGCGCCGACTCGGACAAGGTCGTCTCGAGCTGGGATGTGCTGGCCGGCAAGGTGGGGCTTACGGGCCGCGTCGCCGTCATTGGCGGCGGCCTGGTGGGCACCGAGACTGCCGAGTACCTGCTGCAGCACGGCTGCGAGGTGGCGATCGTGGAGATGCTCGACAAGATTGCCGCGGGCGAGTCCGAGACCATTCTGCCGCTGATCATGAGCGACTTTGCCGAGCACAACGTGGAGCAGCACGTGAAGACCCGCCTGACCGCCATTACCGACGAGGGCGTGGAGGCCGTGCGCACTGCCGAGGACGGCGCCGAGGAGCCGGTGAAGATCGCCTGCGATTACGTGGTGGTGGCCGTGGGCTCCAAGGCCAACGCTTTTGACCTGGACGGTGTGACGGTGCCTGTAACCTGCGTGGGCGACTGCTCGGGCGAGCGCACCGCCGACATTGCCAGCGCCATTCGCACGGCGTATCACGCGGCCAACGAGCTGTAGCCGAGAAAGCCATCGCGTATTGAGTGGGCGGGGAGTGCCGTATCGGTGCTCCCCGCCTTTTTGTCGATAAGAGTGCCTCTGACCAGCTGGTTCAGAAAATCCGAATCTCATGCA
>CABSBK010000239.1 GCA_902475865.1 uncultured Collinsella sp. | reverse complement strand
TAGGCCTCTCCGCCAAGACCAAAACTTGGCCTGGATCCGCACACTTGCCGCTGCATCTGCGGGCGATTGAGGTCCGCGCTGTTGACGCAAACGGTTTTTCGTTTTTGCTTGCAAGTTTGCCTGCAGGCGTCGGGCTTCCCGAGGCTAAGAGGGTCTATAGTCAGCTAGCCTTGCGCGCGGAGACTCCTGTTGTCGTTTCGTTTCCTGATGCCGATGCACGTCAGCGCAAAGCATTGGTCGCACAAGGGATTTCCTTTGTCTGCCCAGGTAGACAGGCTTTTCTTCCATTTATGGGCACAGCCTGCACGGAGAGGGGCGGTGCTTGGCTTCACAATCACGCGACCAAGATGTCACCCAACGCACAGGCTGCCGCAATCTGGGGAGCAGCCCAGGAGCCATATCGCCCCTATGACCTTTGTCGTGCGCTTGGGATTTCGGCAAGCCGCGCGAGTGAGGCCATAACCGAGCTTGTCGACAGGGGGCTCGCGAGGCGCGAGCGTCGCGAGCGACGTGTCGTCGTGTTCCCTGTTGCCGTGGATCTTCTGCTCAGCGAGCACATGGCAGAGCTCTCCTCGCCAGTCTCGAAGGTCTGTTTTGCAAGGAAGACGCCGCAGATCGACTATCTTGTTGACGCCGGGGAGACGGCGCTCGCTGCGCGTTCGATGCTCGCTGCGCCGGGCATGGAACAAAAGGCCGTCTTAAGAAGTGCATGGCGTCAACTGAGCGACCTCGAAGTCGCAGACGGGGAGTTGCCGGATAACGAAACGGCAATGATCCAAGTGTGGCGCTATGTGCCCGTGTTTGCCGACTCCTCCCGCGTCGACGACATTTCGCTTGCGCTATCTTTGGCGGCAATCGACGATGAGCGAATTCAGCTCGAAGTCGATCGCATGTTTGGAAAGGAATATCCATGGCAAGAAGCGCTGTAGAAGGTCTCCAAAAATTCGAACCGTAGACGGCGTTTCGGTCCTAGCTGCGTTGTCCGGCGTGGAAGCTCGCTAATCGGTTATTATTTGTTTAGACAACCCGAGCTGTAAAGGAGTGACCGGCGATGGTGCAGGGCACCAAACATATGAAGAGCAATAACGCCGCGGCCAACGGTGGCTCAAGCCCCCAGCCCAAACCTCAACCCAAACCTAAGCGCCGTCGTAAGCGACTGCCGCGCTGGGCCGACCGGCTCATCACCATCGTCATCATCCTTATTGGCGTGGGCCTTATGACCTGGCCGTGGATCTTGGACCGGCTCGAGGCCTCGGGCGTGTTCAACCAGATCAGCACCGTGTCCAGCACCGTGGACGCGCTGTCTGCCGAGGAGCGCGAGCGCATCCTGCTCCAGGCGCGCTCCTTTAACGAGCAGCTGGCGGGCGAGGCCACCGAGCTTCCCGCCGCCGATATCGAGCCCTACGCCCAGCAGCTCATCTTTGACCGCGACCCCATGATGAGCTGGGTCGAGATCCCCTCCATCGACGTGAGCATGCCCATCTACCACGGCACGAGCGAAGAAGTCCTTATGGCGGGCGTCGGCCACCTGGAGGGCACGAGCCTGCCGGTGGGCGGCACCTCGACGCATTGCGTGCTCACCGCGCACTCGGGCATGCGCAACCTGAGCATGTTCGACGACATCCACTCGCTGGAGCCCGGCGACCTGGTGCTGCTGCACACCATGAACAAGACACTCGCCTACAAGATGGTTGACTCCGAGGTGGTGCTGCCCGAGGAGATGGAGTCGCTGACCATCGAGCCCGGAGCCGACAAGGTGACGCTCGTCACCTGCACGCCCTATGGCGTGAACGACCATCGCCTGCTGGTGCATTGCGTGCGCACCAAGTACAACAAGAAGGACGTCGACAAGCAAAAGTCGCTGGCCGGCCGCCATTGGGGCAAGCGCGAGTTTGCCGTGCTCATCGTGGTCGTGGCCATTGTGCTGTTGCTGCTGGACATCGTGATTCACGCGATTCGTAAACGCCGCAAGGCAAAGGCCTCGGCATAAGGCATCGTTCAGAACCACCACAATGGGGACAGGTGCCTTTGTGGCGGTCGGGGCTTCCAAACCATCACAACATTCGATGAAAATCGCGATTTTGACGAAAAGCGTCGAATGTTGTGATGGTTTTCGTTATGGACGGCGCGGTTTTCGCTGCAGAACCGCCAGCCCGCCGCCTGTCAAGCGCCGCCCCCGTTACGTTTTCGCTGCATTTGGGTAAAGCGCCTGCTCTAAGCCGGCGCTGCCCTGTATACTAGAGCGGTTTATCTGTTATGCGGAAGGGAGCGCCTATGGCACTCAGCGAGAAAGACGTGCGCGGCATCGCCGAGTACGCAAAGATCGCACTGACCGATGACGAGCTCACCCAGATGACGTCCTACATGAACGACGCCGTCCAGATGCTCGAGCCCGTCTTGCAATATGACTTGCCCGACGTGGAGCCCACGTTCCATCCTATCGGAAGCCTGTCCAACGTGATGGGCGATGACCTGCGCGAGCCCGAGCGCGACCTGCCGCTCGACGTTGCGCTGGAAAACGCCGGCAGCGCGCGCAGATCGGAAGAGCGTCGTGTAGGGAAAGAGTGTAGATCTCGGGGGTCGCCGTA
>CABSBK010000238.1 GCA_902475865.1 uncultured Collinsella sp. | reverse complement strand
CGTCAGTTGCGAGCACCGCCTCCGACGCCTCGTATGCGCTCGGAATGTAGTACTCGCTCTCAAACTCCAAACGTGCGTCGATCGGCAGGCCAACCTCGCGCAGCGCACGCTCGTAGCCGGCAAGACGTTTACGACCCGTATTGGAACGGCGAGCATTAACCAAGCAGGCAATGCGACGGTGACCCTGCTCGATCAGATAGCGGGTAGCCATGTAGCCACCCATCTCGTGGTCGAACATCACCTTGTCGCACTCGAGCCCCTCAATGGCACGGTCGACCATTACCGCCGGAATGGGCAGATGGCTGACTTCTTCGCGCAGGGCGCGGTCGTCGGAGAACTCGTCACCCACTACCAGAAAGACGCCGTCGACGCCGCGCGTCACCAGCTGGCGCAGCAGCTCAAGATCGTCGTCGGCACTTCCACCCGAGCTGGTAATAAAGAGCGCATAGCCATCCTCGCGGCAGCGCTTTTCCAAGCTGCCGGCGAGCGAGGCAAAAAAGCGGCTCTCGATATTGGGAACGATAAGGCCCAGCGTGCGTGACTCGCGCATGACCAGGCTGCGCGCGATCTGGTTAGGGACATAGTGGTTGCGCGCCGCGACCTCCTTGATGAGCTTGCGGTTTTCTTCCGAGATGCGGCAGGGCCGATTATTGAGAACAAGCGAGACCGACGAGGGGGAAAGCCCCACCTCCTGGGCAATCTGCTTGAGAGTAACTTTGTTGCCCATCTCGCTCCTTCCGAGTATTCGCGCAATCCCTTGAAAGTATAGCGACCGTCCCTCTACCTCGATGATAAACACTTTACCAATCCGGTAGACGGCTGTTTTATCGCCGCCAGCGCACCAAATCCGTCCGGGTGGGGTATATTGCAATCGATTGATGACAACGACCACCAAAAGGCGGATATTCGTATGCACGAGAACGACTTTTTTAACGAGGACCTGCTGTGCGCGCTTGCTGGCGTTGCCGGCGAGGACAACGTGCTGATGAGCGAGCCCATGCGCGAGCACACCACGTTTAAAATCGGCGGCCCGGCCGACGTCTTTGTCACGCCCGATACCGAGCAGGGCCTCGTCGCCACGCTCGATACCTGCTATCGCTGCGATCTGCCCCTCACCATCGTGGGCAACGGCTCCGACTTGCTCGTCGGTGACAAGGGCATCCGCGGCGTCGTCGTGGCGCTTGGCGAGGGCCTCTCCGACATTACGGTCAACGGCACGCACGTCACGGCAGCAGCCGGCGCCTTGCTTTCCGATGTCGCCGCGGCGGCAGCCGAGGCCGGTCTCACCGGCATGGAGCCCATCTCGGGTATCCCCGGATCGGTCGGCGGCGCCTGCTACATGAACGCCGGCGCCTATGGCGCCTGCATGGCCGATGTGCTGGAGTCTGTGCGCGTCTACAAGCCCGCCCGCATGCTCGACGACGGCACCCACGGCAGCGGCAGCATCATCGAGTTCGATGTCGACGAGCTTAACCTGGGCTATCGCAAGAGCCGCATCGCCGACGACGGCTTTACCGTGCTTTCGGCCACCTTCAATCTCGCCCCGGGCAACGCCGCGATGATCAAGGCCGACATGGACGACTACCGCCAGCGCCGCGAGGACAAGCAGCCGCTCGACATGCCGAGCGCCGGCTCCACCTTCAAGCGCCCCGAGGGCTACTTTGCCGGCAAGCTCATCATGGATGCCGGCCTGCGCGGCCATGCTGTCGGCGGCGCGCAGGTGAGCGAAAAACACTGCGGCTTCATCGTCAACGCCGACCACGCCACCGCCGCCGACGTCGACGAACTCATCCGCGACATCCAAGCCAAAGTCAAAGAGCAGTTCGACGTAGACCTAGAACCCGAAGTCCACCGAGTCGGCGAATTTTTATAGCCCGCTCGCCGCGGTCCACTTTAATTAATAACGGGACAAGTGACGTAGTTCACTTGTCCCGTTTTCATTTATTTGCGAAGAACATCGGCCATCCGCAGGATTGAAATCATCGACCGATAAGTGAGTTCCACCTTTTCGCCCGCAAGCAGTCGTTTCGAGCCAATCTCATCTAGCCCCACAAGGCGAGAAAAGAGCAAGCTACTCATCGTGCCCTCGTCAATTGATTCCTTTATGGTCTTCAAAACGTCCGTATCATGAAGCGACGCCGAGCTGTAGGGGGCAACACGAGCGGAACTCTCAATTAACGACGAGACAAAAGGATGGAGATGCTTTGGACATAGTCCATCAAACACCACATCCCCATTGTCATCCGAGCCGACTAGTCGCCAACTATAATGATCGACCCAGTCGTCTCCGTCATATATGGTGTCCATGAGCAACTTCCCGTCTAGAGAGAAACCTGTTTGAACATCGGGGCGCAAGACCGCAATCCATCTAGGACCCGCAGCAGCTCCGACCCAACGCACCACACGACAATTGTATATTGCGACTATTTTAGATCTACATGATCAGTTCGAGTTCGCAACAAGGCGATTATTGCAGCTAGGTTATATTTCCTTTTCCACTTTGATGAGCCGTCGGCTCCAAATTCCAAAACCGAAGTCCACGGAGTCGATAATTTTATTTAAAAAGAAGGCCCCGAAAGGGGCCTTCGCCA
>CABSBK010000237.1 GCA_902475865.1 uncultured Collinsella sp. | reverse complement strand
GTCCTCGCGATCGCGACCACGGCGGTCGGCCTCGATAAAGAAGGGCTCGGTAAGGTAGTCGGTACCGACCTTCTCGAGCACATAGTCCTCGATGCCCTTGGGGTAGCAAAAGTCCTCTTCGGAAAACTCGCCATCGTCGCCCTCGATGCGCAGGCGGAAGGTCACGTTGGCGTTGACCACGGCCTGACGGCGCATGGTCTCGCGATACCACTCGTGGGGGATGCTGATCGAGGTAAAGACCTCAAGATCGGGGCGCCACTTGATGGTGGTGCCGGTACGGTCCTCATTGCTGGGCTCAATCTCGAGTGCCTTCTTCTTGGCGCCGACAACCTTGCCCTTCTTAAAGTGCAGGGAGTACTTGTTGCCGTCGCGCCAAACCGTGACATCCATGTACTCGGAGGCATACTGGGTCGCGCACGAGCCCAAGCCGTTGGTACCGAGCGAGAAGTCGTAGTCGCCGCCTTGGTTGTTGTTGTATTTGCCGCCGGCGTAGAGCTCGCAAAAGACGAGCTCCCAGTTAAAGCGCTTCTCGGAAGGGTTCCAGTCGAGCGGGCAGCCGCGGCCGTTGTCCTCTACCTGAATGGAGCCATCGCGAAAGGCGGTGAGGGTGATGAGCTTGCCGTAGCCCTGGCGCGCCTCGTCAACGGCGTTGGATAGGATCTCGAAGGCGGCATGCGCGCAGCCGTCGAGCCCGTCCGAGCCAAAGATGACGGCGGGGCGCAGGCGTACGCGCTCCTCGTCCTTGAGCTGGCGGATACTGTCGTTACCATAGTTTGCGGTGTTTTTTGCCATACTCGCTCTCTCGGTGCTCCTTTGCTGCGTTTTAGCCATATAGATAGTCAAGGTAGCATAGCCCGGCCCTTGGGCGATTCCATCCAACACGAAATCCATCGAACAATCGTTCGGAATTTGGTGGAACAGCGTTTACTCTGACAAAACCGAGTCGGTTCTGCCCGAGTAAGTTTGAAGGCGGCCGGATGCGTCTTGCTGCGTTTGCGGTTGGTTGCGTTGTCGAAAACGTGTCGTGCGGATTGTTGGATCGAATCGAACATTGGGACAGACGTCTCGTTTTATGGGCCGGGTGCGTGCATGTGCGAGTTCTTTTGGCCCATAAGGAACGCTGGTGGGTCGTTATTTGGGCCGTGGGTCACTTCGCCGGCGCCGCGTTTCGTCATACGCTCATAGTGGAAGCCGATGCCACGGAGTCGACTTGCGACTCGGGCAACGGACGAGCTGCAAGCGAAAGGAGCGGTGAGGATGATGAAGCCCATGACGAAGAAGCTGCTGTTGGGAATTCCCACCGTGACGCTTTCGGCCGTGCTGGCGTGTACGCTTGCCGGCTGCGGCGGTAATGCGCCGAGTGGCTCGGGTGGCAGCGCCCCCGTGCAGGAGAAGACCGAGAAGCCCAAGGCCTATGAGTCGCAGACGGTCGAGGTGGCAGGCATTACCTATGAGTCGACAGCCCACGGTACGTTCTATCGCGGTGATGCCAAGAAGCAGGATGGCTTTTACCTGCACATCAAGATCACCAATAACAACACAAAGAACAGGACGTTCAGTTCCTTTAACGTGCATGCTGCCCAGGGCGATCTTGAGGCAGGTGTCCCGTTGTTTACTTCCGGCAAGGCGGCCGTGCTCGACTACGTTGCAAGCGAGGCCCCCGATGATCTGCACAAGGGAATTGACCTTTCCGAGAGGCCAGATATCGGTCCGGGCGAGACCGTTGAGTACGTATATTTCTGGGCGCCCAAGACGGCGTACTACGGGCCCATCACTGTCGAGTTCGTAGACGCTTACGCCCCCGCTAAGAACCACGAGGCCATGCACTTTGACACCACGGGATGCGAGACCAAGGAGTTCAAGGCGGCCGGCGGCGTGGCCGATTCTGGCGAGAAGGCAGATTTAACGGGCATCGACTGCGCATCGTACAGTATCGAGGCCGCCGATGGGTACACGCTGGATTCGTCCAACGAAGAGCGCGAAAAGGCAGACTTCTTCCACGACGAGACTGGAGGACGCCTGAACATCAGCATCTTCCCGCGCTCGCCGGAGGAAGAGGTTGCAAGCCTAGAGCAGGTCTACGAAGGCAAGGAGACAACAACCGACCAGGTCGAGTACAACGGCATAACGTGGCTGCGTTTTACCGGTCCCGACAACGGCCATACGCTGTTTGCGACGGCTCCCGCAACGGGTGAAACCGTCCGCGTGTCGATCGGCTGGAAGATCGATTGGGACGCCGCCGTGCCCATGATGGAGGCGCTAAAGCTCAAGTAGCGCTGCGATTCTTACGTCAGGCGACTCAGGGCTGGCTCCGAGTTATCGGGGCCAGCCCTTTTGGTGCTCAATGAGTAGGGCCAGTGCCTCGCGCGGTTTCGGGTACAGCGGAGCACCGTGCGCGCAATGACGAACATGGTTTCCATAATGACAGATATAGTTGACATCTTCTGATGGATGCAATATATTTCTGTCATGTTGCAACGGATATCTGTCCATTACCACGAAAGGAACTCCATGCCGGGCAAAAAGAACCTCCGCATGAAGGCGGCGCGCGCGGCGGCTGGCCTTTCGCAAGCCGATTTAGCCCAAGCCGTGGGCGTTACGCGCCAGACCATC
>CABSBK010000236.1 GCA_902475865.1 uncultured Collinsella sp. | reverse complement strand
GATTGGCGCGGACGCCGTCAACCCGCACGCAGCGGGCTTTTCCGTGATCGAAGGCGGCACTGGCAATATCGCCGCGCCGCAAACCACCGAAGTGGACGCTGCCGACACCAGTCGCCCAATCGCCCCGCACGCCCCTGCCGCGAGCCGTGATCTGGGAGGCGCCGTCTCAAACACCGCCAACGCCGTAGGCGCTTTTATCGCCCAGGGTGCCTCGGCCATGCGCGAGATGAATGCCGCAAAGAAGGCGCTCGCCGATGCACGCGATCACCTGGCAGAGTTGGAACCGCGCATCGCCGATCAAGGCGAGGAGCTCGAGACACGCCAGGATATCGCAGGCCGCTATGACCAAATCGTCGCCGAGCAGCGCCAGACTATCGACACGGCACAAAAGGCCGCCGCGGCGGCAGAAATCGGCCGCGACACCCATGCTGCCAAGGCAGCAGAGCTCAAGGCGCAGCTCGAGCAAATAAAAGAAGAGGACGATGCCACCGAGCGGCGTCTCAAAGCCGCGCTCGATGCCGTGGAGGCGCGCGAAGCCAGCTCGCGCGAGACCGGTAACCGGCTCGTTCGACGCCTCGAGGATTCCAAGCGCATCCGCGACAAGGTGCAGGCCGAGCGCGACGCCGGCGTTGCCGCCGCGCAACAAACCGTCGACGCCACGCGCGCTCAACTCGAAACGCTGCGCCACGAGTATGCCGAGCTGCAGCGCAATCCTTCGGCAAATCCTGCCAATTACACAGTGCGCACCAGCGAGCTTTCGATGCAGATCTCAGACACGGCCGATGCCCTGCGCAAAGCCGAGGAAGATGTCCCGCACATCACCGCCGATCTTGAGCACTCACTCGCAGCCGCCGAGCACGCCGTCGAACAGGCGCAAGCCCCCATCGCCGACGCCAAGCGAGCCCATCAGGCCGTGACGGCCGAGGCCGATGCCGCGCGCGACGAGCTGCAGACCGCAAAAGCCGCCGCCGCAACGCGCCAGCGCGAGCTGCGCGAGAAAATCGCCGCCGAAGACAAGGCGCGTCGAGAGCAAGAGCAGGCTATCGCCAATGCCCAGGCGGACGTCGCGCACGCACAGTCGATCATCGAGCAGGCGACCGAGGTACATGACCATCCCGAGATTACTGAATCGCTCGCGGGCTCCTTGGTGCGCGATAAGGCCGAGCACGCCGAAACCGAGCGCGAAGTGGCTCAACTCGAAGCCGCCGAGGACGACGTGCGCGAGCGCACCCGCGACTCACGCATCAAATTCACCGGCGCCATCGTCTGCATTGTCGCCGTGATTCTTGTGATCATCCTGATCTGGCTGTTCGCGAACAAGTAAACCCCGCTGCCAAAAACGCCCCAACGCAGTTGCGGTGAGATAGTTCCTGTTTAGCCATCAAAAAGGCCAATTCAAGAACTATCTCACCGCAACTTTTTGATTGGTGCAAAGGGGTCAGGCTACTTTGCACCAATCTCTTAGCAACCAAAGAAATGCGGCCCGCGCAGCGTCGAGCCGTTACGCGGTTCGTAGAACCGCGTAACTAACAAATGAGCATGGCATCGCCAAAGCTGAAGAAGCGATAACGTTCTTCGATAGCGGCGGCGTAGGCATCCATGATCTGGTCGCGGGAGGCAAGCGCGCTCACGAGCATCATGAGCGTGGAACGCGGCACGTGGAAGTTGGTGATCAGTGCGTCGACCACGTGATAGGTCGAGCCGGGCATGAGGTAGAGCTGCGTTGTCGCGTTCTCGCGCACCACGATGTCACCGCGGCCGAGCGTGTCGGCGCCGTCCTCGCGGCCTTCAAAATAGCGCGCTGTCACGGCCGGATCGGACACCGGCGCGTCTGCGTCAAACGCGCTCTCGAGCGAACGCACGGCGGTGGTGCCGACGGCGATCACACGATGGCCCTCGGCCTTCGCCTTATGCACGGCGTCGACAACATCCTGCGACACGTGGTAGCGCTCGGTGTGCATGACATGCTGCGTAGGGTCGTCCTCCTCCACCAGGCGGAAGGTATCGATGCCCACTTCGAGCTCGACGGCAGCAAACTTGGCGCCCTTGGCCTCGATAGCGGCCATAAGCTCGGGGGTAAAGTGCAGACCCGCCGTGGGAGCGGCAGCCGAGTGCTCTTCCTTCATGGCGTAGACGGTCTGGTACTTCTCGGGATCGCCCTCGTAATCGGTAATGTAGGGCGGCAGCGGCACGTGGCCGGCAGCATGGATGGCCTCGTCGAGCGTGCGCGGGTCGCCGGCGGCATTGCACCCGGCCGGCTCAAAGCGCACCAGGCGGCCACCGCGGCTATCAGTGACAAAGTCGACGACCTCGGCCGTCAGCACCACGGGAGCCCCCTCGGGCGCATGGGCGCCACCGGCGCGATACTCAATCTGAGCACCGGGCTTCAGGCGCTTACCCGGCTTGACCAGGCACTCCCAAACGTGGCCCAGCGGGTCAACATCTTCGCGGCGCTTGAGCAGCAGCGTCTCGACCACGCCGCCCGAGCCGGCTTTGCGACCGATCAAGCGGGCCGGCATCACGCGCGTCTTGTTGATGACGAGCACATCGCCCGGCTCGATATAGTCGATGATGTCGCGGAAGATGCGGTGCTCAACGGTACCGCCGTGCTCC
>CABSBK010000235.1 GCA_902475865.1 uncultured Collinsella sp. | reverse complement strand
CCACACGCTAACAGCTTTAAGGAGTCAAAGCTGGTTTAGCCAAAGAAGCGCTTGATCTCGATCTCGGCGTTCTCCAGGCAGTCGGAGCCGTGGATCACGTTGGCGTTGACATCGACGGCAAAGTCACCGCGGATGGTGCCAGGAGCAGCATCAAGCGGGTTGGTAGCGCCCATAAGGGTGCGCATCTTGGAAACAGCGGAGAGACCAGAAACGACCATCTTGACGACCGGACCGCTCGTCATAAAGTCACAGAGACCGCCAAAGAAGGGCTTGTCGGCCAGATGGGCGTAGTGCTCCTCGACGGTAGCGCGCTCGAGCGTGGTCATCTCCATGCGCTCGATGACAAGGCCGCTGCGCTCGATGCGAGCAACAATCTCGCCGATCTTGCGGTCGCGCACGGCGTCGGGCTTAATCATGATGAAGGTCTTCTCGATAGCCATAAGGTAGCCTTTCAAGTAGGTTCGCGCGTGCCCAAGTCCCATTCCGGCACCCGCCTGGACTGCATCGTAACAGAGTTTTAGCTGCAGTTAAACAAAAAGCTGTTTATTGAAACGCTGCAATTTATTAAAGCGCTCCATATGTGTCACTTCTGTTTCGAAGCCCGATTAGAGTACCATCCGACCGCCCATCAACCGCACCGAACAGAGCGGGCGGTCGGTTGCCACCCGCGAACGTATCCCCTTCACAACCTGCCCAAAGGTCCTACAGAAGTTCTCGACAAGCCCCTCCCCCATAGCAACAAAATACGGGCGCCCACATCAGCAGGCGCCCGTAAAGCGAAAACGATTTATCAATAAATGGACAATACGTCTTCAGCCAAACCTCTACTTTGCCCCGTGACCCATCTCGACGACCTTGGTTAGCGATCCAAACACGCCTTCGTCGGCCACGAGCTGCGCCTCGGCACGCTGCAGCTGCACGGCAACGGCGGCAGGGGCGGTACCGCCCTCGGTCGTGCGCGCGGCGACAATCGACGGGATGTCGAGCGCCTCGGTAATGTCGCGCTCAAAGAGCGGGCTTGCCTCCTGGAACACCTCAAACGGCAGGTCCTCAAGATTGCAGCCGCGCTTCTCGCACATCAAGACCAGATGGCCCACCACGGCATGTGCCTCGCGGAACGGCAGGCCACGCTTGGCCAGGTAATCGGCAACATCGGTAGCGGCAAGGTGCCCCACGCCGCACTCGCGCGCCATGGCATCCTCGTTGACGGTCCAAGTCGAAATCATTCCAGCCATAACGGACAGGCACTGCATGAGCGTGTGAGCGGTATCGAGCGCGCCCTCCTTGTCCTCCTGCAAGTCCTTGTTATAAGCAAGCGGCAGGCCCTTCATGGTCACGAGCAGCTGCACCAGGTTGCCATACACACGGCCGCTCTTGCCGCGAATAAGCTCGGCAAAGTCGGGATTCTTCTTCTGCGGCATGATGGACGAGCCGGTGGAGTACGAGTCGGAAAGCGTGATAAAGCCAAATTCGGAGCTCGACCACAGCACAATCTCCTCGGAAAGACGCGACAGGTGCATGGCCATGACGGAACCGGCGTAATGCAGATCGAGCAGGAAATCACGGTCGGAAACAGCATCGAGCGAATTGGGGATCACGCCCGCAAAGCCAAGTTCGGCAGCCGTCATCTGACGATCGAGCGGATAGCTCGTACCGGCAAGCGCGGCAGCACCCAGCGGGCAGTTGTCGGCGGCATCAAAGGCGGCCTTCACGCGTGTAAAGTCGCGCGCGAACATCCAGGAATACGCCAGCAGATGATGCGACAGCAGCACGGGCTGAGCGTGCTGCATGTGCGTGTAGCCCGGCAAAATCACCTTGTCGTACTTCTTAGCCGCATCCACCAGCACATGGCGCAGCTCAAGATTGGCCTCCATAAGCTCCTTGGCCAGCGCCTTGACGCCCAGGCGCGTATCGGTCGCAACCTGGTCGTTGCGCGAACGCCCGGTATGCAGGCGCTTACCGGCCTCGCCGATGCGGCGCGTCAGCTCGCTCTCGATGGACATATGAATGTCCTCGTCGTTGATGTCGAAGGTGAAGTTGCCGGCATCGATATCCTGTTCGATTCCGGTCAGACCCTCGGCAATCGCCTGCTCGTCCTTGGCGCTGATAATGCCCTGGGCCGCCAGCATCTTGGCATGTGCCTTAGATCCGGCGATATCCTGCTTATAGAGATGTTTGTCAACCGGCAACGACGCGCCAAATTCCTGCGTGACCTCGGCCACGCCTGCCTCAAAACGACCGCCCCAAAGAGCCATGGAACCGTCCCCTTTCATCAAATCCCAAAACAAGCGCCCAAAGCAATGCGCCCTGTCGCTAAAGCGATTTCTCAACCGCTAGTTTTGCACATTCCCCACCGTGCGCAGGGCCATGTAGCTAATTTGCAAAGAAGTGACGCGCCATGCACTTGGCGCCCAACGTCTCCCTCCGAATGTTGCCCTGCGAACCATCGATCCAGGCCTTCAGGCTCATAGGGACGTCCTCGACCTTTGCAGCATCAAACTCGGGCGCAAGGGCAAGCAAAACATGCGCGACTGCATTGAACATAATGGATACTCCTCGTATATATAAGCTCAGAGCCGCCAAATTGATAGAAGGAGCACCGCCGGACAACCCCGGC
>CABSBK010000234.1 GCA_902475865.1 uncultured Collinsella sp. | reverse complement strand
GCTGGTGAGCTTGCCATCCTTTAGTCCGTAGGTGGTGTACTGAACGATTGCGCCGGCGGTTTCGGCTGCCTGACGCAGGGGCTCGTAGGTGTCGGTTTGCTCGCACCATGCATAGAAATCATCAACGGTGGCGTTGGGATTGCCGCTAAAGAGTCGATACCATTCGCGTCCAAAGCTGCCAAGGACCGAGAACGTCTTTTTCTCGACAAGCTTGTCGCCCTTGTATTTGTAGTCCAGCGTGAGGTCCACCAGATAGGCGGCTCCCGTTTCAAAGGCGTTCTCGTTGCCCTGATGACCGATGACCTCGGTCTCCGGATAGTGCTTACCAATAAACTCGGCGGCATCGCCTTCGTAATCGGCAACGATGCGCGCACTCTGCACCTTGCCACGTTTGTACGTGTAGTGCAGGATGCGCAGCAGTCGCTCCTGCCAAAACGCATAGGAAAACAGGTGGTCGACAAAGTGCGGGTTCTCAAGACGATTGGCCCGATCCATCCAAACAGTTTGGAACAGTTGGTAGTCGGCCTGCGGCTCGTCCGTGACCTCGCGGAACCACTGTACGGCGACGTCGGCGGGGATATAGAACGATAGTCGCTCCTGCGGAGTACCGCTCTTGGTCGTTTTGGCGCGCAGGGGAATCTCGACCTCGTAGCCAGAACCGTCGTCCGTTCCGCAGTTTAAAACGGGCGGCAGCATAAACTGGCAGGGGCCCTCGTCGCATACGCGCATCGGCTGGGGGCTAACAGGTTGCCCTTCAAACTCCATCTCGATGTCTGTGTCGTCTTCTTCGTCCTCGTCATCATCTTTGATGCCAAGGTCGTAGCCGGTGTAGTAGTCATCCAGGTGTCGCTCGTTTACATTTCGCCCGTTTACGACGTCAAAGACGGTAACACCCGTCATGCGGTCGCAATACTTTGCGACTTCAAAGAGGTTGCAGCTCTCCTCGGGCGTAAAGTTATCCATGCGGTGCAGGAACTCGGTAGAGCATTCATCGGGATCATAGCCGTCCATTTCGCTGTCACCGAGCCAAAAGTTGGGATCACGATTGCTTTTGAAGTACCACCAGTACCAGACGGGGCCGAATACCGCATTTACGCCAAAAAAGACTTTCTGGATGATGTTGCCGTTGCCGTCGAACTTGTAAGCGAGCGGCAAGTTAACAACCGGAACGTTTGATGTGTCACGCGCCATGGTGTGCTCCCTGCGATGATTTGTGTTGCGCGCGAAGGCCAGATTCGATGCGTCTGACCTGCGCGCGCCTGTTACTTCGCATACTAGGCCGCCTGCGCTGCATTCTGTTGCGCAACATCGTGGACGGCGCGGTTCGACGTCCGGGGCCGATGCCGCGCAACAGATACATGGCTTGGCCGTGCCAATCGCTCTCTAGTAGCGCGCCGAGCGCTGGGCGTTGCCCGGGTTGTAGCCCGCCCAGGCGGCGATGACGTCCGACTCAACGACGCTCGTTGCAATGTTGATAAAGCTGCCGCCACGGGGCAGGTCGGTATGGAAGTCTTCGAGCAGGTTGGGCTGGAACCTAAAGTCCTCAAAGTTGACGGTGTTGGGGTTGTAGAGCTGACAAGTACCATCCTCGGTAGAGATCGGGCCAACCATGTAAACGGCCTTGTGCTCTACGACCTCGGTATCGTCGACGTCGATCACCTCTCCACGATCGTGCGCGGCAGCGGCGTGCTCCATGAGCTCGAGGAATCGGTCGGCTTCGGCGCTGCAGAGTACGCAGCGCGAGAAGAGCACCGTAAGGGCATAACCCGTTTTACGACCCAGTTTCTCTCGCAGCTCGCTAAATCGTTGCGACTGCTCCGGGGTCATGCGCGTTTTGGACGGTGCGGTCTGCTTGAGTCCGCACGCCTTAAGGAACATCGCGTTGGCCTTGCGAAGAGCGCTCATAGCGGCGGAGTCGCTCTTTGCCGCGGAGACGTCGATGCGTCCTCCCTCGGGAATCTGCTTATAGCGAGAGAAGCCCTTCTCGCCCTCGACGGGCATCCAGTACGTAATGGCGTCATTTTCCACTACGCTAAAGCGGCACGTAAAGGGCGCGCCAATTGCCGGTGCCTCGCCGTAGAACTTTACGCGTACGGCTTGGTCGGTGTCCGCCATCCACATCATAAAGCGATGGCTATTGTCGTCGTCATGGCTCCGGAGCTTTGCAATAAGGTAGCAAACCGAGTCGCAACGGCTTTCGAGCGCGGCGCCTCTTCCGGTGGCGATGGCGCTTATGCCTTGGGACTTGAGCTCGATGTCGCGGTGCAGCGCGTTGAGCTCTTCGGATGTCAACAGGTCTTGGCCGAGAAGCCCCGCGACAAGCGCGCCGACTTCCATGTCGGTAGTAAGGGCGGCGTCGATAACCTTGCGGTGCGCCTGGTGGCTTGCATAAGCCGGCATAGGTTTGCGGCCTGTGGCAAATCCAAATGGGTCGCGGATCTGGTCGCCGCCGCGATAGAGCGGCTCCAAAAAGAACATGTTCATGTCATTTTGCTTGCCCTGCTTTTGACCGTAGGCATCGAGGGAGTTGCAGACATGCTTCTCTGCAATGGGGTTCATTCACAGGCTGATTTTCGCTTTTTCTGTCTAGGAGGTCGAAGTGCTCGTTTTGCAGCTT
>CABSBK010000233.1 GCA_902475865.1 uncultured Collinsella sp. | reverse complement strand
AGACAATTAAAAACTCTAAGTCGCGTTATTCACGGGGCGGCTCATATGGTCCTGCAGCTACGGTGTCCATATGGTCGAGTTGAGGAGCAAGCATGGTAAACGATCTGGGCAATACGGACGACCTCGAGTTGATGCCGATGGGCGGCGGCTATATGGTGCGGCGCGATCGCTTGATGAACGAGCTCATCGTTAAAGGGCGCAAGGCGGGAATTGTTTTGCTCTACGCGCCCGATGGGTTTGGCAAGACGTCGGTGTTGCTGCAATACGTGCAGGAGGTTAAATCGGACCCCACGCGAGGGCCGGTTCGGATTATCGAGGCCGACCGCGCGATTGGACGCGAGCTCTTTATGCAGCTCGAGGTTGTCGCCGATGAGCTTAAGGACAAACCTCATTCGCTCGTTGCGATCGATAACGTGCCCAATCTCGAGCAGCACGAAACCGAGGACCTCATCGATCGAATCCGCAGTTTACGTGCTACGGGGACGGGGGTCTTTATTGCCTGCCGCCCCTCCAACCGATTGCTTATCCACGGGCTGGGCGATTCTGTAAAAGTCAATGCGCAGATGCTCAAGGTGCACGCCTATGAGTATTCGTCATGGGCCACGGCGTTCTCAATCAGCACATCGCTTGATTTCTATCGGCTCACACAGGGTGTACCCGAGCTGGTATCTGCCCTGCAGACGGGAATGTATGGACAGGGCGATGTTGCCGGGTTGCTCGAGAACGAAATCGTCAACGTGTACGGTGCGGCGCTGGTCGATCTCGCATCGCTCGAGAACAACCTGTTGTTTACCGTTGCCTGTTTGATGGTACTGATGGGCGAGGGCCGCATTGCGGAGCTAGAGGCGTGCGGCGTGAGGCTTTCGATGGTCGACCAGTCCATCTTTGTGCGCGATTATCCGATTTTTGGCGTGGATCCGTCTGATCGCACCTTTAGGTGTTTGGGCGCTAAGGACAACGCGCGCCTGAGGCTGCGAAAGCTTGTTGCCGAGATCCGTCCCGAACTTGTATCGCGGGCTGCTCGCATTTTGATCAAGGCGGGCCGATGCGATTTGGCTATGGACCTGGCCGACGCGTTCTTGGACCGCCATGTGGTATTGGAACTTGCCGGGCAGTATGGGGCCGATCTTGCCCTGACCGGGCACGGAGGGGACATTTGCCGTGCGGCGTCGGCGATGATCAATGCGGAAAAGCAGGAGCAAGAGCCGGCACCCGCCGAGGCACTCGGCGTGTATCTGGCGGCTGTCAGCGTGTGCAATACAAAGCTAGCAAGGTATATGGCGTCCGTTATCGAACGTGCGGGTGATCAGGCGGCGCACGAGGTCGATCCCGCTACCTGGAAAATAGCCCAGGCGCTCACCATCGCCTTTTATGGCGACAATGACGTGGGGCTTCCCGCCAACCCTGTTGTGCAAGAACAGACATCCTGCGAGGTGCTCGACATGCTGTCCGCGCATATCGAGGTCAAGCGCCACCTAATCGAGCGAGCGGAAGACGGCAATGTTCTCGCGAAGCTCAAGGTGTGCAAAGCCTATGATTGCGAGCTCGATATCGCGGGGATTCTCATACAGGCCGACCATATGCTGGTGGAGCTGTTCGACGGCTCGTTTGCTAAACCCGACGAGCGCGATGACAAGATGGCGCAGATACTCGAGGCGCTCGATATCCGCGGGCTTAAGGCGCCATCCATTTGGCTGCGTATGGTGCTGGCGGCGCGGCGCCTGCTCGCGGGCTTGCCCGTGACCGACGATGTGGCGTTTGGCGAGCTCGACCGCTTTGCGGTGCGTGTTCGTGACAATCAAATTCAGCTGTTTGGGTTATTGCTGGAGGGTTGGCAATCGCTGGCGGAGGGGCGGCCGGTCAACGCAAAGTTTCGCGCGGTCCAGGTGCTCAAGCTCGCCGACGAATCGATTACGTACATGCGCGAAAACGCGTTGCTGCTTGAGCGCGTGGCGTACCTGCGCAATACGTCGCTGGTATCGGTTCGCGAAGAGGCAGAGCTGCTCGACATTAGCAAGACGCAGGTCGGTGGCTCAGAAGCCTGGATCGTGGCGCTGCATCTGGCCGCTGCGGGTCGCGATAGCGATCTTGCCGCCTGGATGTCTATGAATCGCTCGGGGATTTTAGACCCATCGTATCGACTGTTCGCACGTCTTGCGATGCACTGTCTGGGCGAGCCTGCCGTCAGGATTCGCAAGAAGCTTCCGGTGCGTGAGCTGTCGCGGTATTCACTACGCGATGATTTTGAGGGCGAAAGCGAGCACCTGTTCCAGGCGGGCGAGGTTGAGGCTGTCGATACGATCGGCCATATTGAGATGCGCATGTTTGGCGCATTTCGCGCCGAGCGCGACGGTTTTCCCATCACGGATAAGATGTGGCGTCGCAAAAAGGCGGCAACACTTGCCGAGCGGCTTGCGCTGGGCATGGATGCCATGGTCGACCGCGAGACAATTGCCATGGAGTTGTGGCCCCATGCCGAGTTTAACGCCGCGCGCAACAATCTGTATTCGACGGTATCGCGCTTGCGCTCGGCTTTGGGTCCAACGCCGGATGGCAAGTCGTGCGTGCTCATCCAAAACGAGTGCATAGGGCTCAACGGCGACTACGTTAAGACCGATGTAA
>CABSBK010000232.1 GCA_902475865.1 uncultured Collinsella sp. | reverse complement strand
GGCCAATCGCGATATCGCCGGCGTGGTCATTGCCGTTTTGGCGATTGCGTCCTTTATTGCCGTGATTTCTCCGGCAACGGCACCCGTGACAGCTGCGGTTGCCGGTTTCTATCACCTCGGCTTTGGCCTGGGCGCCTACGTGCTGCCGATCGTCATCTTGCTGTTTGCCGCCACGCTCTTTTTGGGTGAGGACTCGCCGCTCAACATTCGCTCGGTCGCGGGTGGTGCCGTGGTCTTTGTGGCCATTGTTTCTATCCTGTCGCTGATGGTGCCGGGCACGAGCGATTCGTGCGACCTCATGTTTGCGCCGCAGAACCTTTCCGCCTCGGGCGGCTACATTGGCGCCTTTATCGCAAGTGCCTTGCAAAACGCCCTGGGTAAACCTATCGCTATGGTTGTCTTGCTGGGCCTTGTCGTCGTTGGCCTGGTCATCATCGGCTTTTCGGTGGGTGGCGTTTTGCGCTCCGCACGTGATCGCGCTGCCGATTTTGCCGAGCGCCGTCGTGCCGATGTCAACGCGAGCCCGTGGGGCGATGAAGAGGCCCTGTCGGTTCCCGGCGTTGCCCGTCCGCACCTGAGCATTCTGCGCCAGAAGGGGGCTGACGCCGCGGTGACCACGTTCATGGGTGGCGATGCCGACCCGGTTTTGGATGACGACGAGGACGATGACCCGTTTGTCGACGTGTCCGAGGCCGTGGAGGCCGAGCGCGCCAAGACCACGCTGCTGCCGCGTCGCCATGCCAAGAAGGGCAAGGCCGCGCCCAAGCTCAACACGAGCGAGCCCGACCCGTCTTGGTCCGATAGCGAAATCGAGCTCACCGAGGGCGATGACGAGGACGACGAGACTCCGCTCGAGACCGCCAAGACAACCTTGCTGCCGCGTCGCCGTGCCAAGGCGGGACAGGTCACCGGACAGTTTTCGATGGAAGACGACCCGGACAAGGCTGACGAGTCAGAGCCGCCATTTGCCGTGAATCCCGTTTCGGCAGCTCCGCAGATCCCTGACTTCCTAAAGCATCCCAAGGTTTCCGATGCCTCCGCCCCCACGGCTTCCGCTGCTTCTGTTCCAGCCGGCGATGGGGGAGCGGACGGTACCAATGCCGATGCCGAGGGCGACCAAGAGGACGGCCTCAAGCTCCCGCCACTCGAAATCCTGCATGCCAACCCGCAGTCGGCGTCCTCCGCGTCTTCTGACAAGGAGCTGGAACAGACTGCCGAGTCGCTGCAGTCCACCTTGCTTGAGTTTGGCCGTAGCGCCCGCGTCGTCGGCTGGATTGCCGGCCCCACGGTCACGACCTTTAAGCTGCAGCCCGGTGAGGGCGAGCGCGTGAGTAAGATCTCGAGCCTCGAGGACGATATCGCGCTTTCGCTTGCCGCCCAGTCGGTGCGCATTTTTGCGCCGATTCCCGGCACCTCGCTTGTGGGTATCGAGATCCCCAATCGCAAGCGTCAGAACGTCAATCTGGGCGACGTGCTTCCCTATGTGAAGGGCGGTCCGCTCGAGCTTGCCATCGGTCGCGATGCCGAGGGCACGCCGGTTGTCGCCGACCTCGCCAAGATGCCCCATCTGCTGATCGCCGGCACCACCGGTTCGGGTAAGTCGGTCATGATCAACTCCATCATCACGACCTTGCTCATGCGCGCCCTTCCCGAGGACGTTCGCCTTATCATGGTCGACCCCAAGCGCGTCGAGCTTGCGGGCTATAACGGCCTGCCGCATCTCTATGTGCCCGTGGTGACCGAGCCCAAGCAGGCTGCCAGTGCGCTGCAGTGGGCCGTGTCCGAGATGGAGCGTCGCCTGAAGGTCTTCGAGCGCCTCAACGTTCGCAAGATCTCGACCTATAACGAAAAGCAGGCCGCCGGCGAGTTTGAGCATTACGATAACCCGCCGCAAAAGATGCCCTATCTGGTCATCATCATCGACGAGCTTTCGGACCTGATGATGGTCGCCGGCAAGGATGTCGAGGCCTCGATCGTCCGTATCGCCCAGCTGGGTCGTGCCGCCGGTATTCACCTTATCGTGGCTACGCAGCGCCCCAGCTCCAATGTGGTGACGGGCCTTATCAAGGCCAACATCACCAACCGTATCGCCTTTAACGTGGCTACGGGTATCGATTCCCGCGTCATCATCGATCAGATGGGCGCCGAAAAGCTCACCGGTTTAGGCGACATGCTGTTCTCCAAGGTCGACTGGGGCAAACCCCGCCGTATCCAGGGCTGTTTTGTCTCGGACGACGAGATCAACGAGATCGTCGAGTTCGTTAAGTCGCAAAGCGAGCCCGATTACCACGAGGAGATCCTGTCTGCCGTGGCGCCCGCTTCCATGTCCATGGCTGGTGGCGGCGGCATTGTTCGCACGGGTGTTGCCGAGCCGCAGGATGACGACCCGCTTATCTGGGAGGCCGCCCATATTGTGGTGGAATCGCAGCTGGGCTCCACATCTGGTCTGCAACGCCGCCTCAAGGTTGGCTATGCGCGCGCCGGGCGTATTATGGACATGCTGGAAGAAAAGGGTGTCGTCGGCCCGCCCGATGGTTCCAAGCCGCGCGAGGTCCTGCTTGACGAGGAGGGGCTCGCCGCGTTGGAGTCTGTCGACGCCGAGATGGCACGTGAAGATCGTGAGTTTGGAGGATTCT
>CABSBK010000231.1 GCA_902475865.1 uncultured Collinsella sp. | reverse complement strand
ATCTACTACGTTTAGGCCGCAGGGGTCAACCATAGCCGGCTTTTTCGAAAATCGGCAAGCTTTCTACCTGCGGTTTTAATTTCACAAAATCCGGGATGGTCAAGGGTGCTCGGCTAAACGTAGTAGATGGCCGCATTTCATGGCGGACGGTCCGACCCAAGGCCCAAGGCGGCCAGCCTCGGATAGCCATTCTCGAAGTTGCGGTGGAATAGTTCCTGTTTTTGCCGCCTGAGCCGCCAAACAGGAACTATTCCACCGCAACTTATCGAGGGGATGGGTTTTAGATGCGGCCAAGGTCGAAGGATTGGGCGGCTGCTTCACCGGCGCAGATGAGGTTGGTTGTGGCTTCCTGGGGGTCGAGCGCTTGGTCAAGAGGCATGGGCCTGCGGCAGACCGGCAGGACCAAGTCGATGCCCTGACCATACACCGCATCCAAATTATCCGCACGACCGCCCACGACGGCTACTACCGGCTTGCCATAGCGATTGGCACGGCGGGCCACGCCCACCGGCGCCTTGCCGGCAGCGGATTGCTCGTCCATGTTGCCCTCGCCTGTAATGACCAGGTCGACATCGCGCACGCGTTCGTCAAACCCAATCAGATCGAGCACCGTCTCCACGCCCGAACGCAACTCAGCACCGAGCGCCAGCAGCGCGGCACCCAAGCCACCTGCCGCGCCCGCGCCAGGCACGCCGAGCACCGAGCCAAATGTCCGCACGCCCTCGGGCACGCGCAACAACCCCTGAGCCCGCACCCCGGTAATCGCCGCATCGAGCAGGCGGCCGTAGCCGACCATCCAGCTGTCGTACCCGCGCAGTACCTCGGCATCACCCGCCGGCAAACCCTTCTGCCCACCAAACACCGCCAGTGCGCCTCGACGCCCCACGAGCGGATTCTCGACATCGGAAAGCACGATGATACGCGTGCCGTTTAGTGCCCGAAGCGCCGGTGCCAAATCGATATTCGCCACGTGTTCAAGGCCCGCGAGACCGGGGGCGATATTGCAGCCACGGTCATCGACAAGGTGGGCGCCCAGCGCCTGCAGCATGCCGGCGCCACCATCGTTGGTGGCGCTGCCGCCCAGACCAATATAGACAGTCTTTGCCCCAGCACGAACCGCGCGAAGCATCAGCTCGCCCACGCCATAGGTCGAAGCCGCAAGCGCCGCCGATTCCGTGCAAGGTGAATACCCAATACCTGCCGCCTCGGCCATCTCAATAACAGCAGATTCACGCTCGCCGTCCACCAGCATCCGGGCAGACACGCGGTCGCCCAAGGGGCCTGCGACTTCACATGCCACGACCTCACCGCCGCACGCGGCAACGGCATCGAGCGTTCCCTCGCCGCCATCCGCCAGCGGCAGCGCGCTTACCTGGGCATCGGGCCACACGCGGCGCACACCTTCGGCAACGACAGCTTCCGTCTTTGCACTCACAACGCTCTCCTTAACGCTATCAATCGCAAACAGCACACGACGGGGCCGGCGCTGCACGGAGCCAAAGTCGAGCGTCTCGCCAGCGAGATCCCCAACACCCGCAAGCGCCTCGGCGTGGGCGGCATGCGCCTCAAGATCGGCCCCACAACCGCAGCCAGCACCATCGGTGCCACGCAGCCCACTAAAATAGCCGCTCAGCACCGCGCGGCACTCATCCGCCAGCACGCCGGCATGTACGTTAAACCGATGATTCAGGCGCGAATCGGCATTCAGGTCGTATAGCGACCCCAGAGCGCCCGCTTTAGCATCGGACGCGCCGTACACGCAGCGCCCCACGCGCGCGTTAACCATAAGCCCCGCGCACATGCAGCAGGGCTCGAGCGTTACGTAGACCGTGCAATCGGAAAGGCGCCAACGACCGAGCGACCGCGCGGCGGCGCATAGGGCCGCAAACTCGGCATGCGCCGAAGGGTCCTGGTCGAGCTCGCGGCGATTATGCGCCCGCGCGACGATCTCACCCGCGCGCACTACCACGGCACCAATCGGTACCTCGCCCACCGCAGCGGCGGCGCGCGCCTCCGCCAGCGCCTCGCGCATGAACTTCTCATCGATTCCGGTGCTCGTCATCGTTCGCCTTCCCTGTTGCAAACCCAAAACGATGCTATCATTACGACTCACGGAGAGATGGCAGAGCGGTTGAATGCGGCGGTCTTGAAAACCGTTGAGCGCGAGAGCGTTCCGGGGGTTCGAATCCCCCTCTCTCCGCCACTCTTAGTGACTCACCGGCGTCATGGTCCGTTCGAACAGTGCATCGACCACGTCGGCGATTTCGGATCGGCGCTCTAGTACGTGGCCCGATTCCCACCACATGGTAAAGAGCCGAATAATGCCGCCGGCGACAAACTCAGACGTTGTCTCGAGCGATACGGGCGCGAGGGCATCCTCGGCAAGCACGTTCATCACACGCTCGCGGATGGAGCGGGCAATGCGGTCGCAAATAACATTGGTCAACATACCCGACATACTGCTCGCCAAAATGTTATCCATGAGCTGCTCATGCGCCAGAATCAGATCCATGGCATCGGCGAACACTTCGTGGCGAAGCGCGCGTACGTCCTCGGCGCCCTCCGCGCCATCCGCATCGGCCCGCTTTTGCGGCAGGCCCGACATGAGTTCATCGATATAGAAGGCAAAGTAATCGTTTTT
>CABSBK010000230.1 GCA_902475865.1 uncultured Collinsella sp. | reverse complement strand
CCATGCGCTCGACCAGCGACGAATCATCGGTGCCGATAAAGCCCTCAGCAATGGCTGCAGCGTGGGCGCGCTTCATGGCGTCGACGCTAAAGATCTGCGGCGTCTGCGCTGCCCAGTAGAGCTCACGCGGCGGCGTCTCGACGATGTTATCGCCATCGACGATCTTGAGCGTGTCGATCGCGGGCTGACCACACACGACACCGTCGAGAGCACGGTCGCTCACGAGCACGTCGATAGCGTGGTCGATGGCCTCGGTCGTAATGAGCGGACGAGCGCCGTCGTGAATGGCGACGTATTCAAAGCCTGCCGGTACCGCATGCACGCCGGCTCGGGTGGAATCCTGACGGGTATCGCCGGCATCGGCAAAGCTGATGGGCGTGTCATAGCCAAACGGGTCGATGGCCAGGCGGCGCATCTCGGCACGGCGCTCGACAGGACACACCACCACGATGTGGCCGACCTTGTTACTGCGATCGAACGCACGGATGGACCAGCTCATAAGCGGACGGCCCGCCACGTTAACGAGCTGCTTGCCGCCGGGATTTCCAAAGCGCTGGCCGCTGCCGCCGGCAACGACCACGGCGCATACGGGCGCCATTATGCGTTCCCCTGTTTGGTGCCCTTCATGCGGTACAGCGAGTCCGCAAGAATGGCAGGGTTGTTGACGCCAAAGTCGCCCAGGCGCTCCGGGTCCTCGCTGATGTCGTCCATGAGTTCCTGCAGCGAGCCGTACTCGTCGACAATCTTCTCGGCCACGCCGTCGCGCACGACGGACACGCGCGAAAGCGTGCGCAGGCCCAGCGGCGTCATGACAGAGTCCTCGTCCAGGTCGTCGTAGCCCAGAACCGCCGCCACATGCTGCGGGTCGGACAGGTCCTTGGGCGTCATACGGGCAAGCTCAGCGCGAATTTTCTCGGCGTTTGCCTCGGAGGAGTCACTCGCGTAGTCGCGGATCATCAGATCATACTCGGTATCCATACTGGAGCCGGCGAGCTGCTCGAGCTGCATCTGCACGAGCTTGCCCTGGTTGCCCAGCTTGACAATGCAATCCTTAAGCTCGGTCTTTGCCTGCTGCATGATCTCGAAGCTCGAGAAAATACCGGTAATGTCGGCGAGCGTAACGTAGTCGTCGAGCTCGAGGGCCGTCAGGCGCAGCAGGGAGCGATCGAGCGACTGACGGGTAGTCTGGAGCGTGGCGACGAGCTGGTTGACCGAGCTCATGATGGTGGTAACGGGCTGGATCTCGTAGCTCTTGCCGTGAACGTACACATTGACAACGGCACGACGGGCCGAGACCGAGATCACGATGGCATCCGTGAGCACCGACATGCGAGCGGCGGTGCGGTGACGCATACCCGTCTCGCTCGTGGCAAGCGAGGGATCGGGATTGAGGTGGAAGTTGGCGCGCAGGATCTGGGTGAGGTCGCCGTCGATGACGATGGCACCGTCCATCTTGGAGAGCTCGAACAGACGGTTCGAGGTGAACGAAATGTTGAGCGGGAAGCCGTCGTTACCGGCAGCGAGCACGTTTTCGGTGTCGCCGACGCAGATAAGGGCGCCCAGGTGACCGGCGATGATCATGTCGAGGGCGGTGCGGATCGGCTGACCAGGTGCCGTCAGGCGGATGGCCTGTTCCATACGCTTTTGCAGCTCGTTCTTATCCAAGGCATCGCTCCCATCGTATACGCTCCATAAACGCTAAATAGTTTCTCACGGTTTGTCCCCGCAGCAGCCACGAAATCCGATGCTTACAGAATGAGCGAACACCGCTTAGGTAGCTCATTTGGGACGGGGCTCTTTTAGCTGCTCATGTGGTAGCATCGGGTTTCATATAAATGAGGGAGTAGTCGTGTAATCGGGTTCGCCCGCAGAGAGGGAGCCAGACTATGGGACTCGCAGAGCTCGTGTTGCTCGCCGTTGGCCTTTCGATGGACGCCTTTGCCGTATCCATCTGCAAGGGCCTTGGCATGAAGAAGATCAACCTTAACGTCGCCGTGGTGCTCGGCCTGTTCTTTGGCGGCTTCCAGGCCGGCATGCCCGTGATCGGATGGGCGCTTGGCAGCCAGTTTACGGGCATCATCGGCCCCATCGACCACTGGATTGCCTTTATCCTTTTGGCCTTTATTGGCGGCAAGATGCTGTGGGAAGCCTTTACCGAAGACGAGGATGAAGGCGACGGCAAGGATGCCGAGAAGATTGACCTGGTAGAATACCTGATTCTCGCCATTGCCACCTCGATTGACGCCCTGGCCGTAGGCATCTCGTTTGCGGCGCTCTCGGTCGATATCGTTCCCGCTGTATCGCTTATCGGCGTCACAACGTTTATCTTCTCCGTCGCCGGCGTAGCGATCGGCCACACCTTTGGCGCGCGCTACGAAAAGCTCGCCACCATCGTGGGCGGCGTTGTGCTTATCCTTATCGGCCTCAAGATCCTGCTTGAGCACTTGGGAGTTTTGGCGCTGTAGCCTAGCGGCTCACAGTGCACGCGCAGCCTTTCGGCCCCATCTCACCAGACATTACTGCCGTGTTTCCCCTAGGGAAAACACGGTCAACGGCGCCGGCCATCAAAATAGGAGCCCTCGGATGTGGCAAAGGGACTGTCCCTTTGCCACATTGACATGCAGACTTTTGCAGGTCATACTAACATGCAAA
>CABSBK010000229.1 GCA_902475865.1 uncultured Collinsella sp. | reverse complement strand
ACCTTGCCGCACACGTAGATGCCAAAGGTGTTGGGCGTGTTGAGCATGGAGCCCTTGGCGGCCTGGGTCTTAAGGTCCATGTACTGCGGCGTCTGCGCAAAGGCGGGGCCATCTGCGATGAGATCGTCGCGCACGATGACCACGGTCACGCCCGCGGCACCGGCGTTTTTTTGCGCGCCGGCGTAAATGAGCCCGTAGCGCTCAACGTTGAGCGGCTGCGACAAAAAGCAGCTCGAGACATCGGCGACCAGCGGTACGTCGCCGCAGTTGGGCAGCTCGTGGTACATGGTGCCAAAGATGGTGTTGTTCTGGCAGATGTAGACGTAGTCGAGCCCATCGCCCTCGGCCTCGGCGGCAATGCGCGCGTTGACATCGGCCATACTGGGAATGCGGTCGAAATTGGTGCCCTCGGAGCTCGCTAGCAGCACGGCCTCGCCGTACTTGGCGGCCTCCTTGTACGCCTTGTTGGCAAAGTTGCCGGTCACGACGTAGCCGGCGTGGCCGCGGCGCATGAGGTTCATGGGGATGCCCGCAAACTGCAACGTGGCGCCGCCCTGCAAAAACAGGACACGGTAGTTGTCGGGGATGCTCAGCAGGCGGCGCAGGGTTGCCTCGGCGTCGTCGATGATCTGCTGGTACATGCTAGATCGATGGCTCATCTCGAGCACGGACATGCCGCAACCGCGGTAGTCCATCATCTCGTCGGCGATCTCGGCGAGCACGCTTGTAGGCAGCGCGGCCGGGCCAGCTGAGAAGTTGTGCACACGTGCCATCTTCTAGTTCCCCTCGTAGTCGTTTGAACGTTCGGGATACTTTAGCACAGTGGAGCGCCAGGCGCGACCGCATCACAGCAAAACCCGAGTGCGCCGCTATGATTTACAGGATGGTTACATGGGGGAGGGGTGCTTTACTCCTCAGGCAAATCCAAATCTGCGAGCGAAGGCATGAGGTTCTCTAGGCGCTTGATCTCTTCGCCGCAAATTAGCTACCTCCTGGTCACTACGACGCCAGCGTGGCGATGACGGCTTCGTCGCCGGCGTATATTAGGGTGTTGCCGTCGGGGATGATCGTCTGGCCGTCGCGTTTGAGCATCACGACGATAAAGGGATGCTTGCCTTGCGGCACATCGCGAAGACGCTGGCCGGCCAGGCGACCGTGGTGCGTCACAGTGACCTCGCGCAGCGTAACTTCGGCACGCTCTTCGAACGTCGGGGCGGCCATCACCAGCAGATCGCCTTCCTCGATGACGGTATCGCCGTTGGGCAGCACCGGGTGCGCGCCGTCGCGCAGCACCAGGACCACGAGCATGTCTGTGGCGCTGCCAATGTCCGCGAGCGAGCGTCCGGCAAACGGATGTCCAGCGCCCACCTTGAGCTTTACAAACGACATGCCGTCCTCGTCGCGGTAGTCGTTAAAGGTGCGGCGCACGTCGCCGGTCGCATCGATCATATCGAGCTTCTTCGCCACCGCCGGCAGAAGCGAGCCCTGCACCACAATGCTCGACACGGCAATCACAAACACCAGGTCAAATAGGTCGTGTCCGCCGGGAACGCCGGCCACCACGGCAAAGAGACTAAAGACGACCGAAGCTGCTCCGCGCAGACCCGCCCAGCTTACGAGCGCAACCTGGCGAGGGTTCGTCCTAAACGGCGCCAGCAGCATGCCTACGGCGATGGGGCGGCTCGCAAAGAGCATAAACGCCATGAGTGCCAGGCCCGGTAGCAGCATTTGCGGCAGGCGTGCGGGTGTAACGAGCAGGCCCAGCAAAAAGAAGATGGTCATCTCTGCCATCTCGGTGAGGGTGTCAAAGAAGTGCGCCATCTCGACTTTGCCGGTGATGTCGCTGGCACCCAGCACAATGCCGGCCAGGTATACAGCCAAAAAGCCGTTGCCGCCCAGGTAGCTCGGCAGCGCGTAGGCGACGATGGCCACGGCGAACAAAAAGATGGTCTGCGCGTCCTTGGCCGTTGCGTGCGCGCGTTCAATCAGGCGGCCCGCCGCCCAGCCGATGGCAAGGCCCAGGCCCACGCCCAGGATAATCTGCTTGGCCAGCAGTGCGGGAATGTTGATGTCGCCGCCGGCCGCGAGTGTAGCGAGCACAGCGGTGAGCATGTAGGCGACGGGGTCGTTGGAGCCCGATTCGACCTCGAGCAGCGAGTCGGTGCCGCCCCTCAGCGAAAGGCTGTGCTCGCGCAGAACGCTAAAGACGCTGGCCGCGTCGGTGGACGCCACGACCGATCCCAGCAGCAGGCCGCCGATCCAGTCGAAGCCCAGCGCGAAGTGTGCGAACACGCCGGTGATGCCGGCGGTGACGACGACACCGAGCGTGCTCAACAGCACCGCCGGCGCGGCGACAGGTTTGGCACGGTCAATGTTGGTGTTAAAGCCGCCGTAGAACATGATGAACAGCAGCGCCGTGCTGCAGACGGTTTCGGTGAGCGCGTAGTCGCTAAAGTCGATGTGCGCCGGGCCGTTGACGCCCAACAGCATGCCGAGCGCGATAAAGATGAGTAGGGTGGGGAAGGGGAGCTTTTTGCCGACGGGCTTGATGGTCAGGCACAAAATGATGACGAGGCCGATAAAAAGAAGAATCTGGTTCATGGATGGTGTCCGCTCCTGGGTGGTTGGCGTGGCACGGTCAATTGTCTGGGG
>CABSBK010000228.1 GCA_902475865.1 uncultured Collinsella sp. | reverse complement strand
TTAAGTACATCGACGCCATAAATCTTCTTGGCATAGGCAACGAGCTCGTCCATAAGGACAAGGCAGCAGCCGCAATCGTCGAATAATTCAGTCAGAGCAGCGGATCCCGGCGAGACGCCCTTCTTGTCAGCATCTTTCACATAGTCATAGAGCTCGGGCCTGCCAGCGGATTCTGCAAGCTGGTATGCCATATGACCCCAAAGCGTGTTGACCCTGATGCCAGGCATGGTAGCCGGACGCATAGCTTTTGCCGGATTGATAGAGGTGCCCACGAGCACAGCAACATGCACCTCAGGGACTTCGGCAACGCCCGCCTCCTCGAGCACGGAAGCGATATTAGCGATTTGCCCCAAACGCGAACGGCTGCGCATCATATGGTAAAGCGCGAGCATGCTGTGCGTTTTGCCGCCACCAAACGCGGTCTTAAGCTGAATGACGGGCTCGCCGTCGAGACCAGCCACGCGGCGTAACGACTGCACGAGCAGCCCCTTCATGCCTTCGGTCACATACGTTCGATTGAAGAATTCGACCGGGTCGCGGTACTCCAGCTCGCCCTTGCCGCGCGCCACCTGGGCAAGGTCCGCAGCAAACTCAGCGTTTTTATAGCGTCCCTCGGCGACATCCATATGGGGTTCCATGACGTCGCGCCAACTAGGCAGGCCACGCACGGCCTTGGTTTGCTCGAGTGATTTCCTACGAGGTGCCGGGGTATCCACGCCAGCATCAACATTTGTTGTCACCGCCGTCGAACCTTCGGCGCTGCCATAACGAACCTCGCGAAGCATCGCGTTGATCTGTGCCGTGGTATCTTGATCGATTTGCTCGGCCAAGCGGCTCATGGTATCGAGCGCACGCCAAGCATCGCTGTCCGAGATACCTCCCATACCGCGATGCGCGACCTTGTTGCGAACACCCTTGAGCTCCATGACGTAGTTCTTGCAATCCTGAGGCAACCTAAGGCGAAACACATCGCGCCAGTTGATGTCGACAAGCAGCAAGCACAAGGCAATATCGAGCGAGTCGGCAAGAGTAGCATAGTCACCTGATACAGGTAAGTTGCGCTTTTGGTCGTCGTAGAGCTTGTTGAGCACGCCGACCTGCCAAAAATCATTGCCATATGCCTGGATAAGCTCGCGCATCACATAAGGGTCGAGAGCCTTGAGCAAAAGGTCGAAACCCTTGTTGAGAAGTTCGCTGTTGTTGCTGTTGTTCTCCATGGTTTATCTCCTTAGGGCCTAATCGAAGAGCGAGTCTTGCGTGGGACGCTCGATAGCAAGCTGCGCCGCCTTTGATTGGATCTCGGGCCATGCCGTTACAAGCGAGTTGTAAGCGAAAGCCTCCTGCTGCCAGTTTCGTTTGTCCGCAATGGTAAAGAGGCGATACGCAAGCGCCTTGGCACCATCCGCACGACCGCCGAGCGTTTGGCTAACGATCTTTGCACAGGCCGTAACGCCGCCCTCCTCGAGCGCGCGTGTGAGCTGCTGGGTCGTGAGCCAGGTAGGTGCCTTAAAGTCAACGCGCTCCGATACCTCACTACGGTCGAGCAGGTGAACATCGCCCTTAACAGATGCAAGGAGCCCCTGTGCCGCCAACCCCTCGATGGAAACATTCTTGGCGCGAGCAAGCACGTCGGCTTCTCCGAACTTAATGGTGTCAAAAGCCTTTTGCGTATAGAGATCGACACAGAAACGGCTCTCGCGATCAAGTTCGCCATCCTGGTCACTGAAGTACGCATCGACCTCTTGGTTGATAAGCTGCAGCGCCGCACGCACTGTCATGGGGCTACCGTCGGCCTCGAGCACCTGGCTGTAGCGCGAATACACGCCAATACCAGGTCCGATAGCCGATTGTGCAAGGTCAACAGGTGCGATATTCGAAGAACGAAGTTTATCGAGCGCAGGTCCCAGCTCGCGCTTGAGCGCCATCACGAAGTCGCGACGAGTGCCCATAGGAGCATTCTCGGGGCGCTTGCGACAGACGAGGACTATGGACGACGCAAGGGCATTGGTGCCTGAGGCAATATTACGGTTTGCAAGCTCGGTACGCATGGGCCAGGTGCCTGTGATCGAGAACCCCGCGCGGATGATGGCGGAGAGCATCGTCTCCCAACCAGTCGATGCCGTTGATTCTACGTCATTCTTGGTCTCAGTCTCGCTCTGTTTGAATGCATAGTAGATGGTCACGGGCACATCCTCGTGGGCGTATTTATTCACCTGTTTGAAGGTGCTAAACATGCCCTCCTCGAAGAAGTCTCGGGCTCCTTCCTTGCCGCGATTCTCACGGTAGGGCGTGGCAACGAGCTCCTCATGCTTGGGCACGAGCATGGTGCTGAAGAGCTTGGGGTACGTCCGGCGCAGCGACTGGCGCAGCCATACGTAGAAAAAGTCCGAGAGGTCCGCGTAGCCGATGTTGTCGTAGTAAGGTGGATCAGTCGACACGAGAATGCCACGCATCCCATTGTCGCTCTGGGCGTCGAATTGACGCGCGGTTCCTCTAATGCCAGGGCGAAATCGGTTGATGACTTTAACAATGCTTCCAAGGCTGGTTGTGTAATCACCCGCAGCTCCAGCAAAAACGTTGTTTTCGGCATAATCCCATACCATAGGAATTGCCTGTCGTCCAAATAGATTTCGTACCTGGGTCTTGGACGTTTC
>CABSBK010000227.1 GCA_902475865.1 uncultured Collinsella sp. | reverse complement strand
CGATTTTTTTATTTCTGCCCAAGGGGGATACCTCGCAGCCGCTGGCGCCGGCACCGTACTGGCGGGCGTCGTGGAGCCCGCCAGCGCCACGCCCGTCATCATCGAGGACGATGTCATGATCGGCGCCAATGCTGTGGTCCTGGAGGGCGTGCACGTAGGCAAGGGCGCTGTCGTTGCCGCCGGCGCCGTGTGCGTCGAGGACGTCCCCGCCGGTGCCGTCGTGGCCGGTGTCCCCGCCCGCGTCATCAAGATGCGCGACGAGAAGACCGACAGCAAGACCGGTCTGGAAGAGGGCTTACGTCAACTCTAGGGTTACGCGGTTTTACCAAACCGCGTAACTAGTCGACGCTGCAAACGACCCAGAGCGGCAATCTGACGTTCAATCGTCGGGCATGACCAGAAGGTCAATGCCCTCCTCTTTCACGTCACCTTGCTCGCTCTGGGTCGTTTTTGCTGACGTATGCTCGACCTGTAACGCAACAACTTATCGATTCTCGATGCTGCCGATATTCTTGAGCTCGATGGAGATGAGGCCGTTGGGCTCGTTGACGAACTCGATGTACTCGGAATTCGAACCCATCTCGGCCGGGAAGCTGATTTCGATACCCGTGTCGGTACGGATCTTGTGATTGCGCACGGCAGCGCGCTCGACCTGCTTGCGCTCCACGGGAACGTGCTCGGGAACCTTCTCCTCGGTCAGTGCCGCGCGCACGCTTTCCTTGATGACCGGTTCGTCCTCAAAGACCTCATCGACGATATCCCAAGGCGGCAGCTCCTCGTCATCCTCAACCTTCTCGGCAACGGCAGCCTTAACCTTGGCGAGTGCCACGGCCGTATTGGCACCATGCTCCTCGGCGACTTCCTCGACCACACGCGTCACGGTGTCGATGACCTCCTTGCCCGATACACCCGTGTCGCACTGCAGCAGGCCATCGGGGATAAGCATACGGTCCTCGCCGGCAATCTTGCGCTTCTTGTCCACGTAGCCGATCTCCATGGTGCTCGCGCGCACGATGGCATAGCTTGGCACCTTTTGCGAGGGGTTTGGCAGAATAGCGTAGTGACGCGCGATGTCATTGCGCACCTCCCCCTCCTCGCGGCCCACTTCGTGCATAAAAGCCTGCTTGGAGCCCAACAGCATCACGGCAAACCAGCGGGCATCCTCATCGTCGTCAAAATCGGCCACGAGCACGTCGGTGGACTCGGCTTTCTCGGCTTTGGTGAGCTCGGAGGAAATAAACTCCGCAATCTGCTGCGACAGGTCCACGAACTCGCGTTCGCCAAAGAAATAGCCCTTGAGCTCGCCGCCAAACGCAGAGTTCTCGGCAAACGTGGCGCGTTTATTGTCGGCCGACGTGCGTGCGCGGCGCAGATGCGTGGTTACGAAATTGCGCACGGTACGGCTTTCGATATCGAGCTCGCGCTGGCTCATGACGTTGACGGCAGAGTCAAAGTCCAGGATATGCAGAATCGCGTGATTGATTTTCATATACGGCATTCCGTTCTAGATCGAATTGAGCACGAACCAGTATAGCGGTCGAGCCTGCCCCAAGCGTATCGAAGATTGCTGCATTTGGAACCAGGTTGCTTTGCACCAATGGTTAGCGCAGGGGCTCGGACTGCCAAGCCTCGAGCTGTTCTGCCAAACTCTTGCCGACAGCGGGCATGTCGATCTGGGGACGTTTGGGCAGCAGTGCGCATTTAAGGATTGCCACGATGGTCTGCGAGACAAAGCGGCGTGTATCCTTGTCAAAGCCTTGCGCAGCTTGGAGCATCACGGGCAGGCTCTCGCGCAGATTCCCAGCGATATCTGCAAACCGCTCAGCACCCGTAGCCTCAAACACGGAGAACAACGCATCTACAAAACGCTCGCGCTCGCTAGGCGACACTGCAAGCAGCATCTCGCGAATGGAGCCATCAACGTATCGAGCACCGGCGGACAGGCGCTCACAGTACACGAAGTCGCAACCATCAACCACCCAGCTAAAGGGATTGTGCTGCAGCAGGCTGAACTCGGTGCTCTCAACGATGGCATAGTCCTCCTGTGTCTCGAACATCATGCCAAAGATCGACGACCGAGGTAGCGTCTTATCGATTCGACCGGAAAGATCGACAAAGGCGTTGCTGCTCAGAAACTCCTCGACGAAGCCCGGACCATCATGGGAATACGCCCGTTCGATTCGCTCGCGGGCGACATCGGAGCACATCGTCGCACCGTACACCGCAAGGTTTCCGCCCTTGGAATGACCTCCACACAAAAGCGGCCCGTCGACTGCATCCGCTGCCTCGTCCACATAACGCGCCGCTGATTCCTGGGCCGGCACAGGGCACCGGAAAGCCATGTTAAAGTCCTCTTTCCAGCCCACAATCGTGCTGTCGGTCCCCCGGAAGGAAAGATAACTAAACCCCGCCGGAAACCGGAACGCCATGGCTGCAAACTGCTCTGTCGCCACCACATCGCTCACGGCACGATAGCCGCAAACGTGCACGCCACGGTAGCGAGGGCTTGCTGCCACGGCCTCCAACAAGGCACGGCTTCCCTCTGGATTCCACAGATCGCTGACCATATCCCGATAGCACTCGGCGCGCAGCAGCTCGCGCACATCAAGCCCCTGCCAGCCCTCAAGCTCTGACATGTCCTGCGGCAGGCGCAAATA
>CABSBK010000226.1 GCA_902475865.1 uncultured Collinsella sp. | reverse complement strand
GCAAGCGCCCCAGATTGCCGTGAAAGAGGAGCGACGCGTACTTCGGTACGCGAGCGACGGTTTGAACGGCAAGATGGGGTGCTTGCGGCCCGCGCAGCGTCGAGCAGTTACGCGGTTTAGTAAAACCGCGTAACAAATTAGTCGCGCGTGAGCTTGCGGTGAATACGATGCGGCTGGGCTGCGTCCTCGCCCAGGCGCTCGATGCGGTTGGCCTGATAAGCCTCGAAGTTGCCCTCGAACCAATACCAGTTGCCCGGATTCTCGTCGGTACCCTCCCACGCCAGAATGTGCGTGGCAACGCGGTCCAGGAACATACGATCGTGGCTAATGACCACCGAGCAGCCCGGGAACTCGAGCAGCGCCGCTTCGAGCGAGGAAAGCGTCTCGACGTCGAGGTCGTTCGTGGGCTCGTCGAGGAGCAGCAGGTTGCCGCCCTGCTTGAGCGTAAGCGCCAAGTTCAGACGGTTGCGCTCGCCGCCGGAGAGCACGCCAGCGCGCTTCTGCTGGTCCTGGCCCTTAAAGCCAAAGCTCGCCACATAAGCGCGGCTCGGAACCTCGGTCTCGCCGACCATCATGTGGTCCAGGCCGTCCGAGACGACCTCCCATAGGTTCTTATCGGGGTCGATGCCGGAACGGTTCTGGTCGACGTAAGAAATCTTGACGGTCTCGCCCACCTCGAGCTCGCCCGAAGTCAGCGGCTCCAGACCCACAATCGTCTTGAACAGCGTGGTCTTACCGACACCGTTGGGGCCGATGACGCCCACGATGCCGTTGCGCGGCAGGGTGAATGATAGGTCGTCGATGAGCACACGGCCATCGAACTCCTTGTGCAGGTGATGGGCCTCGAGTACCTTGTTGCCCAGACGCGGGCCCACAGGGATGCGGATGTCGGTCCAGTCGAGCTTCTGGCTTGCGCGGGCCTCGGCCTCCATCTCCTCGTAGCGAGCCAGACGAGCCTTGTTCTTGGCCTGGCGAGCCTTGGGCGAGCTGCGTACCCACTCGAGCTCGGCCTCCATGCGCTTGGCGAGCTTGGCGTCGCGGTTGCCCTGTGCCTCGATGCGCGCGGCCTTGGTCTCCAGATACGTGGAGTAGTTGCCCTTGTAGGGATAGAGGTGGCCGCGGTCGACCTCGCAGATCCACTCGGCAACGTTATCCAGGAAGTAGCGATCGTGTGTGACGGCAAGCACCGCGCCCTGGTAGTTGTGCAGGAAGTGCTCGAGCCACAGGATCGACTCGGCGTCCAGGTGGTTCGTGGGCTCGTCGAGCAGCAGCAGGTCGGGAGCTTCGAGCAGCAGCTTGCACAGGGCCACGCGACGGCGCTCGCCGCCGGAAAGTACGTTGACCGGCATGTCGGAATCGGGCAGCTGCAGGGCGTCCATGGCCTGGCCGAGCTTGGAATCGATATCCCAGCCGTCGGCGGCATCAATCTCGTCCTGGAGCTTTCCCATCTCGGCCATGAGGGCGTCCATGTCGCAATCCGGGTCGCACATCTCCTCGCCGATCTTGTTGAAGCGATCGACCTTGGCGATCATGTCGCCAAATGCCATGCGCACGTTCTCGATGACGGTCTTGTCATCGTCGAGCGGCGGCTCCTGCTGCAGGATGCCCACGGTGTAGCCGGGGGTGAGCCTGGCATCGCCGTTGGAGACCTCCTCGATGCCGGCCATGATCTTGAGCAGGGTCGACTTGCCCATACCATTGGGGCCCACGACGCCGATCTTGGCACCGGGGTAGAAGCTCAGGGTCACGTCGTCAAGGATTACCTTGTCGCCATGGGCCTTACGAGCCTGATACATCTGGTAGATAAACTCCGCCATTTGCCTGTTTTATCCTTTCTACCTGCTGTTTCCCTATTCTTGTTTCGCCTAAGTGGAAACGAAATGGAAAAACCAGCTCTGAAACGTAACGAAAAAGGGGCATGGTTGCCCATACCCCCTAATACTACCTGGGAAAAGTTCCCCCGGAACATACTATGAACTGCGTACGCTAGTTTTCCGCAACCTTAGCGAGCGGCTCGCTGCGATTTGCGCCACAGCAGATACGAGTAGACGTAGACGGCTCCAACCGAACCAAACGCCAGAACCGCAATCACCGCGGCGACGACTTCACTCGAAAGCACGCTGCCTGCCACGCCCATCACAATCAGGCCAAAGCCCAGCACCATAAAGCAGGCACCGCCAAAGCGCTGCGTACGGCGCCAGTTCTCGGGATTGGCAAGCGCCCAAGGCGTCTTGATACCGAGCGTATAGTTCTGCTTCACACGCGGCAAGTAGTTGCCTACGCCGATGAACAGCAAGCCGACAACACCGGAAATCAGCACGTTGACCGAACCGACCGCCGGCACCACGCCCCAGACCGTAAGCTCTCCCAGCCAGCTTATGGCGCACATGAACAAGGTGAAGGCGATTACGAAGCCCTGATAGAACTTGCCCGAGGTTCGATATGCCTCACCTTTGGGATCGATGCGCGGCACCACGCAGAACATTGCGAGAAGCACCAGAGGCAGCACGCCGAGCGCGGAGGCCATCCAGCTGGGACCCCAACCGTCGACGGCTCCGTTCGCGCCCCAGTGCGTGGGAATCTGCCCAGGCAAGCTCGGCATCACCATGAGGTGCGCTACGACATTGGCGACGCACAGAGCGATCAGCGCAATCCACACACGCCGCGATAC
>CABSBK010000225.1 GCA_902475865.1 uncultured Collinsella sp. | reverse complement strand
TTTCTCCTTGTCCCAAGCGGTCTTACCGCTCCGGGAACGTTCGGTCATATTAGATATCCGCCTTGAGGTCGAGGGAAAGCGTCAGGGGCGCCGCAGTCTTTTCGTAGGAATCGCACACGCTTGCCAGAATGAGCTCGGCATACACGGCAGCCTGATCATCCTCATCGACAGTCGCCTGGTCACCAAAGGTAAAGGTCATGCCCACGTGCGATTCGTCGACGTCGAATTTGATCGAAATGTCGTCAGAATCAACGGCCGTGCAGCCAAAGATGAAGGCCTCCTCGGCAGCCATACGGATGTCCTCGATACGATCGACGGACATAGAGCACAGCGCACCGACATTTGCCGCCGTCATGCGCACAAGGCGCGCGAGACGCGGATCACCGGCAACGCTCAGCGTAATGGGGCAGGTTGCTTCGCTACTCATCGCAGGACTCCTCGGAGGTCTCGGCGGGCGTATAGGTGTAATACTGAGCAGGCTTGGCTGCGGGCTTCTGCGCATCATCGTCCCCAGCAGCGGCATCGTCCCCGGCTTCGCCAATCAGGACACGCTCGGTCGGCTGCTCGGCTTCGGCGGCAGCGGAAAGCGTGCGCTCGGCGTCGGCCGCGGGAGCCTTCACCTTGTTAAAGAGTTTCTGCACGGCACCAGCAGCAGAATCAGTCACGCTCGATACGGCATTGCTGGCCTCGGCCACGCTGCCCGTAACCTCGGAAATGTCGCGAACCACAGCTTCGACCTCTACGAGATTGGAGGTAAGCGCGTCGACGGCGGTCTTGCTCGACTTGAGGAGCGGCTCAACCTGCGCCAGCGCGGGGGTGAGCTCATCGACAGCGCCATCAAGCTTTGCCACCACAGGCTGAGCCTCGGCGATGGTGTTATTGAGATCGCTTACGGTCTTATCGAGCGAATCAACGACGGTGCGGGTCTTTCGCAGTGTGAGCGCGAGCTCGATAACAGCCCACACACCGGCAACGGCGAGCAGCAGCAGGGCGATTTGAATGGGACTCATACAAGCCTCCCGAAGGAATCGAAATACAGACGCTGTTCATGGTACCCCAAAGAAGGGGAAAGATACCCAAAGGGGATGTGCGAGGTGCCAATGACCTACTTGGGCGCATTGCCGCTACGGTCGCGCTCGCTTTGCTCTACGCGCCACTCTTCCCAGCCGCGGCCGGCAGGCTGCCAAAACGCACCGCGCTCCAACCCCTCGGGCAAATAACGCTGATCGACCCAGCCTTCGGGATAATCATGCGGATACTTATACACACCGTATTCGTCGCTGCCCGGGCGATGACGATCGCGGAGATAACTCGGCACCTCGCGGAGCCCACTTGAATGAATATCGGCCAACGCCGCATCGATCGAAGCCTCGCACGCGTTGGATTTAGGCGCCAAGCACACATAGAGAGCAGCCTGAGCCAGATTAATACGGCACTCGGGATAGCCAATGACCTCGGCAGACTTAAACGCGGCATGTGCCACCAAAAGCGCCTGTGGGTCGGCGTTGCCAACATCCTCAGAAGCCTGAATCATAATACGACGAGCGATAAACTTAGGATCCTCCCCCGCGTCAATCATGCGCGCGAGCCAATAAATCGTGGCATCGGGGTCGCTACCGCGCATAGACTTAATAAACGCACTGATGATGTCGTAGTGCATGTCACCGTTTTTGTCGTACGAAAAGCCACGGCGCGGATTGGCAATCTTCACGTCGTCAACAGTGATGGGATAGCGCTCCCCCGCCGCCGGCGCGGGCGTTCCCTCGGTATCGGGGCGCGTGACGGCAATCTCGCTCGCAAGCTCAAGCGTCGTGAGCGCCGAGCGAGCGTCACCCGCTGCCAGCGTGCAGATAGTCTTAACCGTATCCTCATCGGCCGAGAACTTACCGTTCAAACCCTGCGGCGCCTCGAGCGCACGCTCAATAAGCGTGGCGATATCCTCGTCTTTAAGATGCTCAAGTTCCACCACGCGACCGCGCGAGAGCAATGCGGAGTTGACCTCGAAGTACGGATTCTCCGTCGTGGCGCCAATCATAATGACGGTACGGTTCTCAACTGCATGCAGCAAGGCATCCTGCTGCGACTTGGAAAAGCGATGAATCTCATCGATAAAAAGAATGGTGCGGCGGTCGTACGTATTCAGGCGCGTCTTAGCCTCGTCGATCACGCGACGAAGATCCTTTACGGTGCCCGTCACAGCGCTGACCTCGACAAACTCGCTCTTAGTATGGTTGGCGATAATATGTGCCAGCGTCGTCTTGCCCGTACCGGCCGGCCCGTACAGAATCACGCTCGACAGCACGTCGTGCTCAATTGCGGCACGCAACCACGAGCCCTTACCGACGGCCTTTTGCTGGCCCACATACTCGTCGAGCGAATTGGGCCGCATGCGCACCGCAAGCGGCGCATTCTGAAAGGAACGCTCGCGCGTCGAAGCAGAAAAAAGGTCGTCCATAGCCATCCCGTGCGTCAATCAAAAACGTTTTCCACCAACAGTATACCGAATAAATACGAACTACCGTTCGTTAATATAGGTACGGTGCGGAAACTTCAATCCCGGGAACAGCTTGCTCGTGAGCTCGCAGAAATAGCCGTCCGTCATGCTCGCGATGTAATCCACCACCGCTTGGTCCTTGTCGTCCTGCCAGGCATAGGTGCGATCGTAGTAGAAAAGCTGCC
>CABSBK010000224.1 GCA_902475865.1 uncultured Collinsella sp. | reverse complement strand
CCGGCTCCAAAAAAGGCGGACGCCGTAGCGCCCGCCCTATAGCAATCGAAAGCTCAAGCCAGCAGATCGGCCTAGTACACCATACCCATGGCGTCCTGAACCTCTGCCAGGGTCTGCTCGGCGATCTCGTTGGCGCGACGGTTGCCCTCGTGCAGCACGTCCTTCACGTAATCCAGATCGTTCTCGTAGCGCTGGCGACGCTCGCGGATAGGTGCGAAGTACTCGTTGACGACCTCGGTCACGTACTTCTTGAGCTGGCCGGAGCCGCCCATGCCAATCTCCTCGGCAATTTCGACCTCGGAGCGGCCGGTGCAGATGGCGGCTGTCGAAAGCAGGCCAGACACGCCGGGGCGGTTCTCGGGATCGAACGTGATCATGCGCTCAGAGTCGGTCTGGCTTTTCTTGATGCGCTTGGCCGTCTCCTCAGCGGTCATCGAGATGTTGATGGCGTTGCCGTAGCTCTTGCTCATCTTGCGACCGTCAAGGCCGGGCAGTAGCGGGGTCTCGGACAGCAGCGCGTCGACCTCGGGGAACACCTTGCCGTAACGGTTGTTAAAGCGGCGGGCGATGGTGCGGGTAAGCTCGATGTGCGGCAGCTGGTCGCGGCCGACGGGTACCACGTTGCCCTTGCAGAACAGGATGTCGCAGGCTTGATGTACCGGGTAGGTGAGCAGAAGGCCGGTGAGCTCGTGGCCCGAGGCCTCCATCTCGGCCTTGACGGTGGGGTTGCGCGCCAGCTCGGCCTCGGACACCAGCGACAGGAACGGCAGCATGAGCTGGTTGGCGGCGGGCACGGCGGAGTGCGCGTAGATCATGGTCTTGTCGGGGTCGATGCCGCAGGCAAGGTAGTCCATGACCATGTTGTACACGTTGTCCTGGATGTGCTCGGTCGTGTCGCGGTCAGTGATGACCTGGTAGTCGGCGATGAGCACGTTGGTCTTGGCGCCCATGTTCTGCAGCTCAACACGGCCCTTGAGGGTGCCGAAGTAGTGGCCCAGGTGCAGACGGCCGGTGGGGCGGTCGCCGGTGAGCATGGTGAACTTCTCGGGCGTCTTGGTCAGGCCCTCGCGAATGGCGTTGCTCTTTTGCAGCGCGACTTCGTAGCTGTTCTCGTTTGGCATGATTGCTCCTAACGTATGTTCATGGGTCAAGATGATAACGCGTTTATTGGAGGGGTGGTGCGTAAGTAGGCGAGGGGCGGGAGAGGGACGCGCGTGGTGCGGCATGTGCGATGGGTGCGGCGCGGCCGTGCTTGGCTAACGGTGCCTTGGCACATCCTCGGCAGCTTGCCCTAGAGCTTGTGGTGGCGCTCTTCTTTGCGCTCCTCGGCTGCCTGCTCCTCCTGCTTAAAGGCGGGGTCGTCGGGGGTGACCAGTTCGTCCTCGTGCGTGCGCTTGTTGTAATGGTGGCGCAGCACGGGTTCAAACAGGTGCAGGTGCTTGGCAAAGGCCGCCGAGCCAATGGCAAGCACGGTAAAGATGAGCACGCGCATGGGCACCTCGACCTGATTGATGGCGGCGGCGCCGGCCGAAAGCATGATGCACCAGGCATAGATGAGCAGCACAGCCTGTTTTTGGTTGTAGCCTTCTTGGATCAGGCGGTGGTGGATGTGGCCCTTGTCGGCCTGCCCGATGCTAATGTGGGCGCGCTTGCGGCGCACGATGGCGCTAAACGTGTCGATGATAGGCACGCCGGCAACGATGAGCGGGATGATAAGCGAGGTGAGTGCGGCGGTGCGGCTCACGTTGAGCAGCGAGATGGAGCCCAGCGCAAAGCCCAGAAGCAGCGACCCCGAGTCGCCCAAGAAGATGCTTGCGGGGTTGAAGTTGTAGCGCAAAAAGGCCAGACAGGCGCCAAAGAGCGCAATGGAGAGCGCGGCGGCGTCGATGCGGCCCGAGAGAACGGCCATCGAAAACATGGTGAACGAGGCGATGCCGCAGATGCCCGTGGCCAAGCCGTCGAGGCCGTCGATGAGGTTAATGATGTTGGTGAATGCCACCAGATAGATTACGGTGATGGGGTAGGCGAGCCATCCGAGCATGATCTCGCCGGGAGCAAACGGGTTGACGATGACGCCGATTTTTAGGCCGCCCATGCAGGCGATAAGCGCGGCGAGGACCTGTCCGGCCAGCTTTTGCTTGGGCGTGAGCTGGAAGACGTCGTCGATAGCGCCGGTCGCAAAGATGACGGTAAAGGAGAGCGCCAGCATGGGATAGCTAATGTGAAGGCGCGGGTGCGGCACCAGGACGGGTGGCCAGCCTAGGTACCAGGTGCCTAGGATTTGCACAATGCAGGCAACGACCAGGCCCAAAAACACCGCCGTTCCGCCCAAACGCGGGATGGGCTTGGTGTTGATGCGGCGCTTAGAAGGATAGTCGACGGCATCGAGCTTAATTGCCAAGCGCTTGACCAGGGGCACCGCGAGGAAGGTCGTGATAAAAGCCGCCGCTGCCACGCATAGGTACGGTATGTAGCTCGGGGATGAAGCCATGAATCTAAAAACCGCCAAGCGTCGAAGGAAAAGGTCAAAGGTTGCTACGCGGAAATGGCATAGCTGTCCCATGATACTCGACCGAGGGGGGTGCGGAGGTTTGCACCGTGCGATTATCACGCGCATACCAGATATTGGAATGTTGTCGATGGCTTGTCGGGATGCCGTCGGGGATCCATATGGACTGTATGG
>CABSBK010000223.1 GCA_902475865.1 uncultured Collinsella sp. | reverse complement strand
GGCGGCAGTGACGATGCGACATGGGTCGCGCGCACCGAGGTCGATCGCGAGTGCCAGCGATTCTTCCGCCATGCGGTGCCCGAGAGCGTCAACATGCTCATCGACGAGCGTCGCCGCACGGATCCCACCATCACCAAACTGGGTTCGGACATGTCGGTGCCCAACGCGCGCTTGGCCGATGTCATCGACCTTTATCGCCGCACGTTGGCCGAAAGTGGGCTTGAATCTGCCGCCTGGGGGCACATCGGTAACAACCATCTGCATGTGAATATTCTGCCGCGCGATGCGCAGGATCACCGCCGCGGCGGAGAACTCTTTGCCCAGTGGGCTTCCGAGGTCACGGCCATGGGCGGCGCCGTCTCCGCCGAACACGGTGTCGGCAAGATCAAGGCGGGCTTCTTGGAGACGATGTACGGTCACGAGGCCATGGTCGAGTCGGCGCGGCTCAAGCTCCAGCTCGATCCTGCCGGGCAGCTGGGTCGCGGTAACCTGTTTTCGGAGAAGCTCTTGGATGAGCTCGTCCAGAAAGGGGGCGCGTGAAGATGAGCGATTTCCATATGGTGGTGTGCGTCAAGGCGGTGCCGGGCAGCACCGAGGTCAAGATGGACCCCAAGACCAATACCATCGTGCGCGATGGCAAACAGGCGGTCATTAATCCCTTTGACGCGAGCGCTTTGGAATGCGCGCTGGCGCTGAAGGACGACTTTATCGGCTTTGGCATGGACGTGCGCGTAACGGTGGTGTCGATGGGCATCCCCGCGACCGAATCGCTATTGCGCGACTGCATCGCCCGAGGCGCCGATGACGCACTGCTGCTGACCGACCGCGCCTTTGCAGGTGCCGATACCCTGGCAACCACCTATGCCCTCAAGTGCGGCATCGAGGCGCTCGACGAGGACTTCGACCTGCTCATCTGCGGCAAGATGGCGGTGGATGGCGATACTGCCCAGATTGGCCCCGAGCTGGCCGGCGCCTTCGAGATTCCCTGCGTGACCGATGTGAGCTGCGTGCAGAGCGCGGGCTTTACGACGTGCGGTGCGCTTTCACTCGTTCACGGTTGCGACGTCGGCGAGGAGACGGTCTATCTTGAGATGCCGTGCGCGATGACGACCGCCAAGGAGATCGGCCAGCTGCGCATGCCGAGCATCGCCGGCATACGCGCGGCCGAAGATGCGGACGTGCGGGTGGCCTGTGCTGCCGATGTGCATGCCGACCCTTTGCGCTGCGGCCTTACCGGATCGCCGACGCAGGTCGTGCGCTCGTTTGTACCCGACCGTGACCAAACGTGCGAGGCCATCGAGGGCACGCCGGTCGAACAGGCGGCAAAGCTTGCCAAGATTATCGAGGGGATGGCATAGATGAGCGGACTGATTATCGATAGCGAAGCCTGTATCGGCTGCGGTCGCTGCGTTCGCGCCTGTGCCTCGGGCGGCATCGTAGTGGAAGGCGAGCGGCCCAACCGTTGCGCCCGCGTAACCGACGGCTGCATCTTGTGCGGCGGGTGCGTCGACGCCTGTCCCGTCAACGCCATTTCGATCGAGCGCGACGAGGCCGCCGGCGCGGTTGACCTCGATGCGTATCGAGACATTTGGGTATTCGTTCAGACCGACGAGCACGATGTCGTGGCCCCGGTGGCCTACGAGCTCATGGGCAAGGGCCGCGAGCTTGCCGATGCACGCGGCTGTCGCCTGGTGGCGCTGGTCGGCATGGGCCCCGAGGGCTCGCTCGGGGACCTGGAGCATCTGGTTTGCGCCGGTGCGGACGAAGTTCTGGTCTGTCGTGACGAGCGCCTGCGTCAGAACGACGCGGAGGTCTATGCTCGCCTCATCTGCGATTTGGTAGCCGAGCGCAAGCCCGAAGCCATTCTGTACGGTGCGACCGCTTTTGGCCGCGAGCTGGCGCCTGGCGTTGCCGTGCGCCTGCGGCCGGGCCTTACGGCCGACTGTACGGTGCTTTCGATGGATACGGAGACGGGTCTACTGCAGCAGACCCGCCCGGCGTTTGGCGGCAACTTGATGGCCACCATTATCTGCCCCAACCACCGTCCCCAGATGGCAACGGTGCGCCCCGGCATCTTTAAGGCGCCCGACTTTGACTATAGCCGCTCCGGAACGATTACCCAGGTATTACTTGCGGAAGACGCCAAGGCTCGTGTCGAGATTTCGATTCCCGCCGAGGAATGGGGCCAGCAGGCTTCGATTGCCGATGCCGAGCGTCTAGTTGTTGTGGGTCGCGGTATTGGCTCCAAGAAAAACCTACCCTTGATGCGAAAGCTCGCCGAAGCCCTGGGTGCCGAGCTCGGCTGCACGCGACCCGTCGTGGAGGCGGGCTGGCTGGAGTATCGCCACCAGATTGGCCAGACGGGCGTGTCGGTTTCGCCCAAGCTCCTTGTGAGCATCGGCGTTTCGGGTGCCATCCAGCATCTTGCCGGCATCGGCGGTGCGGAGTGCATCATCGCCGTCAACGAGGACCCAGATGCCCCCATCTTCGGCGCTGCGCAGTATAAAGTTGTCGGCGACGCCGTCGAAGTCGTCGAAGAGCTCCTGGCCCAGCTCGAGCACTAGGCGCCGGTCAGCCAAGCGCGCATCTCCTTCTTTAGGCGCTCCCAGGTCGCTTGCGTGGCGGGATCGGTAAAGGGGCGCGTGATACCAAAGGGCGCGTCGAGCAGGCGGGAGATATCGCAC
>CABSBK010000222.1 GCA_902475865.1 uncultured Collinsella sp. | reverse complement strand
CACGCAAAGAAGGCCACTTAATGTGGCCTTCGTCTTGCGCAGGACTGTAGAGCAGGCAACCTTATGCCTCGCCCGCAGTCCCGGACCAACCAGCTTCAGGCCGCAGTTACGACAGCGCAATACCGCCAAGCCAGCCCCAGCGCACGCCAGAGCCAGTGCCGTAGAACCCAATGAACGAGTCAAGCGACCTCGACGTGATGGCGCCCTCGTTACTCATAACGATGCCGCCGCCAACGTAGATGCCCACGTGGCCATAGATCAGGCCCGGTATGCCGGTACCGCTATGCGATGAGTCGGCAACAATCATGCCCACCTGCAGCGCCGAGCGGTCGGAGCTATAGCACCAGGCGTTAAACATATCGCACGCGTTACCGCCAAAGTAGCCAACGCCGGCGTTACGGAAGACATTGGTAACCCACGCCGCGCACCAGTTCTGACCCGGCGAAGGCGTGGAGTAGCACGCGTTGACGACGGCCTGCTGCTTGCCCGAGCCGGCATTCTGCTGCGGAGTTCCGGGCGCATACGATCCACCGCCCGAGCTCGAACCACCCGAGTAGGAATTGTTCTTGTTCGCGGCGGCCGCGGCAGCGGCGGCCTTCCTGGCAGCCTCCTCGGCCTGGGCGGCAGCGAGAATCTCGGAATCACGCTGAGCCATGAGCTCCTTGACGTCGTCGGAAAGACCGCTCAGCACGGTCTGGACTTCTTGCTGCTTGGCCTGCATGTCCTGCATCTGGGCAGTCTGCTGATCCTTGAGCTTCTCCAAGTCGGCCTTCTGCGACTCGAGCTCGGTCTTTTGCGCATCGAGCTCTTCCTGGATGGTCTGAATGTCCTCGATGGCGTCGCGGTCGCTCTTGTTGATCTTCTCAACATAGTGCGCATTGGCGACGAGTTCCTCAAACGAACCCGAGGCGAGCAGCAGCGACAGGATGTTGGTGCCGCCCGACTTATAGCTGGCGGAAACGCGATCGGAAAGATCGTCGCGCTTCTTTTTGAGCTCGGCCTTCTTTTCGTCAATCTGCGCCTGCGTGCTGTCAATCTGGCCCTGTACGCCCTCGATATCGTTGAGGGTCTGGGCGTTCTTGTTGGCCAGCGCCGCGTATTCATTTGCGATGCTGTCGAGCTGGGCCTGGACCTCGTCAAGCTGAGCCTGGGCCGCATTGAGCTTGTCGGTGGTTTCCTTGGTGGCCTCCGCAGCATGGGCGCGAGCGGGCAGACCAAAAAGAACGGCTGCAGAAGCTGCGCCGAACAGGGCCTTGAGGGCAGTGCGACGCGAAAGCTCCTGGGAAAGGATGGAATCGCTGTTTGGTGACATATCTACTCCGTTACATGTTTATTTATATGTCGCTCAACTCATACATATTAGCGTACATCCGGCGCATCCCAACGATTTCCACGAACGGCAGCAAACCGTATGGTCGGCGGCTCGTATGCAAACGTCAAAGTCAAGGTTACGCCCACGCCAAACATTTCAATGAGTACGTTAGCATGTTCATCTGCTTTTCCTGCCCTGCACGTTTTGGGTGCCCCTGCCTGCGCTATACTCCCCTGAAGAAGTGTTCCTGATTCGATAGGAGACTACATGTCCAAAGCACTCGACCCCAAAGACACCTGCGTCCTCGTAACCGGTGGCGCCGGCTTTATCGGCTCGCACACCGTCGTTCAGCTGCTCGAGGGCGGCTACCAGGTCGTCATCGTCGATGACCTTTCCAACTCCAGCGCCGTCGCCGTCGACCGCGTCAAGACCATCGTGGGCGAAGAGGCTGCCAAGAACCTCACCTTCTACGAGGCCAACGTGCTCGACCGCGAGGCCATGAACAAGATCTTCGACACCCATCAGATCGACCGCGTCATCCACTTCGCCGGCTTTAAGGCCGTCGGCGAGTCGGTGAGCAAGCCCGTCGAGTACTACCACAACAATATCGAGAACACCCTGGTGCTCATCGATGTCATGCGCAACCACGGTTGTAAGTCCATCATCTTCTCGAGTTCTTCGACCGTCTACGGCGATCCGGACAATCCGCCCGTCACCGAAGAGGACCCCAAGAAGCCCGCGACCAACCCCTATGGTTGGACCAAGTGGATGATCGAGCAGATCCTTATGGACGTCCACACCGCCGACCCCGAGTGGGACGTCGTGCTGCTCCGTTATTTCAATCCCATCGGCGCCCATCCGTCGGGCCTGATCGGCGAGGACCCCAAGGGTATCCCCAACAACCTGGTGCCCTATGTTGCGCAGGTTGCCGTGGGCAAGCTCGAGGCCGTTCAGGTCTTTGGCAACGACTACCCCACACCCGACGGCACCGGTGTGCGCGACTACATCCACGTGTGCGATCTGGCCTCTGGTCACGTTGCCGCCCTCAACTGGATGAACGGCAAGACCGGCGTCGAGATCTTTAACCTGGGCACTGGCACCGGCACCTCGGTGCTCGAGGTCGTCGCCGCCTTCTCCAAGGCCTGCGGCAAGGAGCTGCCCTACGTGATCCGCGAGCGCCGCGCCGGCGACATCGCTGCCAACTGGTGCGATGCCTCCAAGGCCGAGCGCATGATGGGCTGGAAGGCCCAGTACGACATCGCGGACATGTGCCGCGATAGCTGGAACTGGCAGAGCCACAACCCCAACGGCTTCGCCGACGCCGAGTAGCAAAAACCTACATACCGCTCTTGCCCCGATCTCACAATGTGAGGTC
>CABSBK010000221.1 GCA_902475865.1 uncultured Collinsella sp. | reverse complement strand
CTCTTCCGATCTCTGTCAGCAGTGCATAGAGACAACGCTCTCTTCACTCAGAACTGCCGTTCTCGAAAAGGATCCTAAGAGGCTGTTGTTGCCCGAGCTAAAAGGGCTCGAGATGGTAACTGTTGAATAGGGAGGAGCCATGAGGGTTATGAGGTTATTGGTTCTGTTCGATCTTCCAACGGGAAGCAAAGCCGAGCGTCGGCAGTATAGCGACTTTCGAAAGTTTCTGATTAACGACGGATACCATATGGAGCAGTTTTCGGTGTATTCGCGCCTGTTGGTGACTCGCGAATCTGCAGCGGCGCATATCGCTCGCCTTAAGCTGAATCTTCCAAGCGCTGGAGAGGTCACCGTTATCGAAATGACCGAAAAGCAATACGAAGACCGAATGGTCCTTCTGAGCGAGCACAAGGAGCAGCCCGTTGAGCAGGGCGCGCAGTTAACGCTTGTGTTTTGACGTTGCCGCCTCCTGCGCGCTTGACCTTCCCGGTCTGGCCGGCTTGCGGTGCTGGACATCGCGTTTGGCATGGTAGGTGGAGCTTTTGCCTGGTGTCTTGCCCGCGCCAAGACCCTTGCGGCGCGACTGCTCCCCAACCCCTATGTGCACATCGCCGTTATGGGGCTTATGCTGTCAGCGATTCTGCTCGCACCCATCCTGATTGGCTGCGAAGTCTTCGGCTTTGGCAACTTGCCGATGTTCTTTATTGCCTGCGTCGTGGCTTATCTGTTCAACATGGACAAATCTATCTACGCCCTGCAGGAGCGGGCGTAGATAGATGTCCAAGCAAGTGGTCTCAACCGGAAACAGCGTCCCACTCTGAGGCTGTATTCCGGGACACGGTTTCCGCTTGGGACGCCATTCGGAAAGCGCGTCCCGTTCTTTCACGGCGTCTTGGCTATGCAAAGTGCCCTGGCGTTACTCCTCGTACGCACCCTCGAGCCGCAGCAGCCACTCCTTGCGGTCAAGGCCGCCGGCATATCCGTTGAGCGATCCGTCGGCCGCCACCACGCGATGGCACGGCACGATAATCGAAATGGGATTACGTGCGACCGCAGCCCCCACCGCACGAGGAGACACAACGGGTGCCTCGTTTCCCGGTACACGATGTCGAGCGGCAACACGCTGGGCGATCTCGCCATACGTAGTGACCTCGCCACGCGGAATAGAAAGCAGCTCAAACCAAACCTCGCGCTGAAACGCCGTACCAATCATATGCAACGGCGGCGTAAACCGAGGTTCCTGCCCTGCAAAATAAGCATTCAGCCAAGCCCAAGAACGCTCAAGCACCGAAGAGGCCGCACCATTTACCGGACTCACCGGCGACATGCCACCAGTACCGGAAACCGCATCGGCGCCTTCAACGTGCTCCGCATCTTCTTTGAGAAGCGTAGAGCCAAAGTGCTCCTGCCCCTCAAACCAAAGTCCCGTCAGACCGCGGCCATCAGCGGCAAGCAAGATTTCGCCCAAAGGCGAAGCAAACGTCGTCGTGACCACCAGCGGCTCCTTTCAAAACTCCGCTCCATAATACCGCGAATTGTGCAGACAACCCCAATCGACCCCAAAGTCAGCTCAGGCAGCAGGCGCAGCGCGCCGCAGCTGCCGGCCGCACCCCACAGTCCCCAAAGGCGGCAGGCGCAAAGCGCCGAGGCCGCCGCCGGGACCAGGGCCCGCAACAGCCACGCGCCCTAACATCAGCCCAGCGGCCCCAACCAACAACGACCACATCGCAGGCCGCTCGCAACAGCGTCACCGCAGGCGGGGGCCGGGCTTAGCTTTCAGAAAACTCCGCAGAACAGGCGGCAGCTTTTCGCGGGTGGCCGAAGGAGCAGGACAAGGCGCCACACATGGTCGAGGACGTTCTGAAAACTAAGCCCGGCCCCCGCCGGACAGGTCAACCTACTCGCAAAGCAGCTTAGCGATCTGGACGGCGTTGGTTGCCGCGCCCTTACGGATTTGATCGCCGCAGCACCAGAAGGTGATGCCGCGCGCAGTCTCGGGGTTCGAGATGTCGCGGCGCACGCGACCGACCCAGATCAGGTCCTGGTCGGACGTGTCCATCGGCATGGGGAAGCGATCGTGCGCATCCTCGGCGCCCATGTCGTCAACGAGCTTCACGCCCGGAGCAGAAGCCAGCGCAGTACGGGCCTCTTCCACCGTGATGTCGCGCTCAAACTCGAGCGTAATGCTCTCGGAGTGTGAACGCAGCACGGGCGCGCGCACGCAAGTGCAGTTCACGCGCAGCTCGGGCAGGTGCATAATCTTGCGGCCCTCGTTTTGCAGCTTCATCTCCTCGGAGGTAAAGCCCTCCTCCTTGACGCCGCCAATCTGCGGAATCAGGTTGCTCGCCAGCTGGGCGGCAAAAGCGCGCGGCTCGGGAATCTCCTCGCCACGGCCCAGGGCGGCAAGCTGTGCTTCGAGCTCGGCCATACCGGGGGCACCGGCGCCCGAAGCCGCCTGGTACGTCGAGACAATCATGCGCTTCACGCCGGCAAGCTGATGCAGCGGCCAGGTGGGAACCAGGCCGATGATAGTCGCGCAGTTGGGGTTGGCGATCAGGCCGTGATGCCACTTAATGTCATCGGCATTGATCTCGGGCACGACCAGCGGCACCTCGGGATCCATGCGGAAAGCGTGACTGTTGTCGACCACGACGGCGCCGCGCTTGACGGCCTCGGGCAGCAGCTCCTTGGC
>CABSBK010000220.1 GCA_902475865.1 uncultured Collinsella sp. | reverse complement strand
GTGGAGCGAGCAGGAAGATAGCCTTGCCCTTATAATCGCTGAGAATCATGTCGACGGAACATTCCTGCTGGATAGAGGTTGTGCGAGCCCGTGTAGATGTCGACCTGTCGGGCGTTCGCGATGAGCTTGGCGGCGTGGTCAAGCTGCGTGGGGTCGAGCAGCTCCTGCGTTTCGGCCAGCGTGGTCTGGTAGAGCCCCTCCATGCGCTCCATCACCTGCGCAGCGGTGGAGGTGGCATCGAAGGGAAAGTTGATGTCCACTTCGCGCCGGTTACCCGCCTCGGTCGCCTGACGGATGAGCTCGACCTTGAGGTCTTTGAATCCCTCGAGGCCGAGCTTTTTGCAAAAGCGGTGCACGCTCGCAACAGAAACGTTGGTGCGCGCGGCAAATTCCTTAATAGAAAGCCCGCGGATGTCCTCGCCGATGGCAAGGGCTGCAATGCCGAGCTGTTGCTCGGTAGGGGTAAGGCCCTGTGCCTCGGAAATCTTGCGTTTGATATCCATGCGAACTCCCACACTCAACAAACCTGCCAAAAAGGGACAGGTTTATTTTGGCAGGTTTTGCCCGCAAAGGGTAACGGGACCGAGGATGCCGCTCGGGGCGACGGGTTCGGTGAGGGCGAAGATGTCGGGAATCGCATGATCGAGCGTGTTGATGACGTCGACGGTGAGTTCGTGCGTGCCGGCAGCAAGAGGATCGATGGCAAAGCGATAGGGCGGACAGATGCGTGTGCCGAGTGGGTGTCCGTCGAGCGTAAGTGTCGCGACTTCGTAGACATCTCCCAGGTCGATTGTGGCATCGGCAAGGTCGTTCGCCAGCTCGAACAACGTGCGATAGCGGAACGTCCCGCATGCATTGGGGAATCGCTCGGCCGTGAGGTCGCACAAGTGCTCGAGTTCCTGCGGGGCGCCAAAGGTTCCGCCGCCGGCAGGGGAGAGGGCGACGGTCCAAGGGCCGTTGATGTCGAGGGCGAGCGCATCGCTCGAGCCCATGTCCGCGCCGTCCCCGGACTTAAGCCCGCCGTCCGTCTCCAAGGCAACGAAGCAGCTCTCGAAGGGTGCGAGCTCAAGCGTTCCGTCAAACGCAACGGGATCGGTGCCATTCAACAGGTCGAGGCGCGTGCCGCAAAGTCGCTCGCCTTGCGCGAGTTTAACTGTGCAGTCGATGCGTTCGTGCGGGTGCTCGTTGACCAGCATGACGTAGGTCTCGCCGGCGTGCTCGTAGCGAAGCGCGCGCAGCCAGGACTGGGGCGTGTCGGTGACAACCGTCTGCAGCCCAGCGTTCGCCAGCACGCCCGCCATATCGGCAAGCGGAGTCGCTGCAAGTTCATCCAGTTCAACCACGTCATCGGCGTCGTAAAGCGCGTTCGGCACCTCGTCGACGGCGAGGACCATAACTCCCGCATCCATCATGCGCCTTACGGCCTGCGCCGTCGCCGAGCCAATAAATGAAGCTCCTGGCATAACAAACGCCTGGTAACGACAATCGTTTACGGTAAGCATTCCATCAGCAATTGAAACCTCGTAACGGCCCTCATCCTCAAAAGCCTCGGCGGGCACAAAATCAAAGTCGATCTGCGCACGCGTGAGCTCGGCAGCCACGCGCTCGATAGGCATGGCATCGCCCGCCCACTCGGCATCGGCATGGTACAGGATGGCAACGGGGCACGCGGCACAGCCTCCCGAAAGCAGCGTTGCCGTACGGTTCATATAGCTCATGAGCTGCCCAAAGTGCGGCCACTGCGGATTGTTGCCGTGCGCGTAAAAGTGCGGCGGGCAGTCCCAATCGGGGAAGGGCGCCATGCTAAACGCGTGCGGCGTAAACCAATTGACGCCGCGGACGAGCATGTGGTCGGCAATCCACTTCATCTCGCGCAGGCCCTCGTGCCAGCCGAAGGCGCCAAAGACCTCGGCCATGCAGCGTCCTTGTTTTTTAGGGTCGAGGCGCGCGGCCGAAGAGCCCAGTTTGGCAAGCGCGTAGGTAAAGAACTCCATGTTCCATGCGCCATGGAAGTAACTGTAGCGCCCGTGGTCGACGCCGGGGGCAAGCTGGTTGATGACAACATCGATGCCCGCCATATCTTGTCCGGCGACCGCGCGGAAGTAGTGCCCGGCGCCCTGGCCCAAACGTGTGTGGCAGCTCTTGTCCTCGATTACATGGCCGATGTGCATGACGCCGCGCTCACGGCACCAGTCGCCGATCTGCTCGTCAAAGCAGGTGCGGTAGAGTTGCGTAGCAATGTCCATGTAGGTGTGACGGACTCGGGCGCCATCTGCCTCGCGTGTCCAAAGGCCGTGTAGCTTGGTGAGCCAGTCCTCGCCAAGTGCATTGCGCAGGCGTCGCGCAAGTTCGTTCGACCAGGGTAGTGCCATATTGCCGCGTCCAATAAAGCTGCTGGTAGAAGCATCGTTGAGAGCCGTGCCCTTCTCGTTCATAAAGCCCGGCTCATCGGTAAAGAACCCCAGGATGGTGCAGCCGAACTCGTCGCCCAGGTGCTCAAACGTGGGCTCGTAGACGGCATCGATGAGCACGCGGCACGAATCGGCGTCGACCATGTTGATGTATTCATCGCGAAAGCCGGTTTTTTGGCTGGTGACGTAGAGCTCGAGGGTGGTGACGCCGGCGGGAGCGTCAAAGCGCAGGCAGGCGGGAGTGCCGTCCTCGGTCTGGTCAACGGCGAGCTCAAGGTCGAGCGGCACGCCGGCGGCGTCAAAAC
>CABSBK010000219.1 GCA_902475865.1 uncultured Collinsella sp. | reverse complement strand
AGACCGACCAGGAACGCATCACCGAAGATACCCTTCGGCGGGAGCTGTTGGTCGACAGCGCCTTGCCGGTCACCGTGGCGATGGTCGTCCAGTCCTTGCGGTCGCGCGAGCGCTGAATCTCGGTGGCGCTCGCGGTGCGCGACAGGTTCGGGATGGTCAGCTCGACGGAGGTGTCCCCCGTGCGCTGGCCGCTCGGCTTGAACGGCGCGGACGGCGTGTTGAACGTGAGGTCGGTCATGACGCGCTCGGAGTAGCCGCTCTCGTTGTACGAGCGGACCAGATAGCGGTAGTAGTGGTCGGCCGAGCACGTCGGGTCTGTGTAGGAGGATGCCGAGCCGCTCACGTGGGCGATCTGGACGGAGCCGCCCCCGTCCGTGCTGCGCTCGGTTGTGGACAACCCCCTTACTAGAAAACGGTATTTGTTTTCTCTTAGGCCTCGGTGGCGAGCACGCGGCCCGTCATCTCGGCGGAAGGCTCAATACCAGCCATGGTGAGCATGGTCGGAGCGATATCGGAAAGACGACCGTCCTCGATACCGGTGAGCTGCGCCTTCTCATCAACGATGATGAACGGCACACGGTTGGTGGTGTGAGCCGTAAACGGATGCTTGGAACCGTCAGAAGCAACGTCAAACATGTGATCGGCGTTGCCGTGGTCGGCGGTAATCAGCGCAAAGCCGCCCTTGGCGAGAATCGCCGGGACAACCTTGGACAGGGCATCGTCAACAGCCTCGACGGCCTTAACGGCGGCGTCGAAGACACCGGTGTGACCAACCATGTCGCAGTTCGCGAAGTTCACGATGTAGAAATCAGCGCGATCCTCGTTGATGGCGGCGACAAGCTTCTCGGTAACCTCGGGAGCGCTCATCTCAGGCTGCAGATCGTAGGTAGCGACCTTGGGGGAAGCGACGAGCACGCGCTCCTCGCCCTCCTTGGGCTCCTCGATGCCGCCGTTGAGGAAGAACGTCACGTGGGCGTACTTCTCGGTCTCGGCGGTGTGCAGCTGCTTCAGGCCATTGGCGGCGATAACGTCGGCCAGGACGTTCTCGGGGAACGTCTTGGGGAAGGCGACCTCGACGTCAAACGTCGGATCGTACTCGGTCATCGTCACAAAGTGCGAAAGCTTGATCTGCTCGCGCTCAAAGCCGTCGAACTCCTTGTCGGTGAACACGCGGGTCATCTGACGGGCGCGGTCGGGACGGAAGTTGAAGAAGATGGCCGCGTCGCCCTCGTGGATGCCCTCGTTGTGGGCAGCGAAGGGCTCGACGAACTCGTCGCCGCGCGGGTCCTTCTCGTAGTAGGCCTTGATGCCGGCAACGGGGTCGACATCGGCATCGGACGCATTGACCATGACGTCGTAGGCGCGCTGGATGCGCTCCCAACGGTTGTCGCGGTCCATGGCCCAATAGCGGCCAGAAACGGTGGCGACGCGAGCGTCGCAACCGGTCTCCTCGGAAATCTTAGCCAGGAAGGCGCAGAACTCGCTCATGTAGCCGGCACCGGACTGCGGGTCAACGTCGCGACCGTCCATAAAGGCGTGGACGCGAACGGTCTTGACACCGTGCTCGGCAGCCATCTTGACCAGAGCCTCGACGTGGTTCATGTGAGAATGAACACCGCCAGGGCTCATAAGGCCCATGAGATGGAGAGTCTTGCCGTCAGCCTTGACATCGTCCATAGCCTTGACGAAAACCTCGTTCTTGGCGATGGAGCCGTCCTTGATGGCATTGTTGATGCGCGAAAGCTCCTGGAACACGATGCGGCCGGCACCGATGTTGAGGTGGCCTACCTCGGAGTTGCCCATCTGGCCGTCGGGAAGGCCAACGTCCTCGCCCGAAGCACCGAGCGTGGTGTGGGGGTACTTCTCGTACAGGCTATCAAGGAAGGGCGTCTTGGCAGCGGCGACGGCGTTCTCGCCATCGGCCGGAGCAAGGCCGCAGCCGTCCATGATGATCAGGAGTGCAGGAAGATGACGCTGTGCCATATGTCCTACTCGCCTGCCTTGACGACCATAGAGGCGAAGTCGGCAGCCTTGAGCGAAGCGCCGCCCACGAGGGCGCCGTCAACGTCGGGCTTGGCGACGAGCTCAGCGATGTTGCCAGGCTTGGCAGAGCCACCATAGAGAACGCGGATGCCGTTAGCGAGCTCCTCGCCGAACATCTCCTTGAGGGTCTCACGGATAGCGCCGCAGACCTCCTGAGCGTCCTCGGCGGTAGCGGTCTTGCCGGTGCCAATGGCCCAGATGGGCTCGTAGGCGACGACGACCTGCTTGGGGCAGGTGATCTCAAGACCAGCAAGGCCAGCCTTGACCTGGTTCACGACGTGCTCGACATAGGTGCCAGCCTCGCGGACCTCGAGGGACTCGCCGCAGCAGAAGACGGGAACAAGACCGGCGGCAACGAGAGCCTTGGCCTTCTTGTTCTGGTCCTCGTCGGTCTCGTGGAAGTAGTCACGACGCTCGGAGTGGCCGATGATGCAGTAGGTGCAACCAGCGGACTTGAGCATGTCGCAAGAGGACTCACCGGTGAAGGCACCCTTGGCCTCCCAGTACACGTTCTGTGCACCGAGGGCGATGGGGGCAGCCTGAATGCGGTCATGAACCGTGGTGATGTCGATGGTCGGAGGGCAGACGAGCACCTCGACGCCAGCCGGAACCTCGGGCAGAGCCTGAGCCAGCTCGTCGGCGAGCTTGGCGGCCTCGGCGACGTCGTTGTTCATCT
>CABSBK010000218.1 GCA_902475865.1 uncultured Collinsella sp. | reverse complement strand
GATCACCGGAGCGGCCATCTCCCCCGCCGACGCAAAGCCGGCATGGAGCTCCGCAACTGCATCACAAAGGGCGCCAAACAGCTCACAAGCATAATCGGGCGTCGCACCCAAACGCCCCACCAGGGCCCCGAGCGTTTCGCCTTCGATGTATTCCATGACCACACAAAGCTCGTCGCCCACGCGGCGGCAATCGACAATCCGAGGCAAGTGCTCGTAACGTCGCCCGGCATGTTGGGCCGCAAACAGGCGTTCATACGCCCCGCCAATCTGGGCCGACGCGTCGATGCACTTGCGAACAAAGGGGCCAAGAGATCCTCCGCCGGAGCCCTCAAAGTACACGAGCTCGGTCGTCTCGACGTCGGAGTGCTTGAGCACACGGTCTACGCGATAGCTGTCATCACACTCGAGTGACGCCAGGTGTCCGGCGAGCGCAGCGGTCAGCTCATCATCGGAATATGTTGGGCTCTGAGTATCCATAGCGTCCATAATAACGCAGTGCGCGGACGCCCCATGACGCCCGTGCCCTGCACGTTCTAAATATCGTGAACGGCGCTTCCGCCGACAGCTAACTGTTAGCTCACCGTCTCTTCACCAAAGCGATACAGCTCCTCGTTCACCTTTTGCAGGCTGCAGCCACGATCGATACAGAAAATGATGATGGCGTCACGGCGGTCCTTGCAGTTGAGGACATTGGCGCCCGCCGCCGACAAGGCGCGGTTGGTCTCCTTGAGCGTCAGCGCCATGGCAAAGGCAATCTGCAGCACCTTATTGCGGCTCGGATGCCGCGCACCGGTAAAGATCTGATAGCCAAACGTCTCGTTGAGGTCGGCCATACGCACCACGCGCGAGCGCTCCAGCCCCTTTAATTCCAAAAGCTGTTTCAGATACTCCGAAAGTGACGGGGCGGTAAAGTCGTGCTCTTTGATATAGCCCTCGATACTCGGGGCGTCAAGCAGCTCGTTGAGCAACTCTTCGGTTAGCTTCTTATCGGGCATACGACCTCACCCCCAGCTCGCATAGTAACCATGTTTTTAATTCTAGTTAAAAACCGCTCACGTCAGAACGTTCCCAGCTGGCAACCTGATCGGGAGATACCGTGCTCATCGCTTCGAACTTCCAGGTGCCGCCCGCTTTGAGATGGTTGGTGTTCGCAAGAGCCGTTCCCACCTGATTGCCGTCTGCGTCATACAGAACATACTCAATCTGAATGTAGCTTTGCTCTTTATCCGTATTATTGGTCAACGTGCCAGTGATCTTATACGCGAACTGATTAGACGTATCCCCGGCCTCATCCGAAACCGTATAGGGTTCTTGTGCCTCTTTTTGCTCCTCGACTTGCTGGGTCTGTTCGGCAGGCTTTGCTGCATCACCCGTAGACGAATCGGACGAGTTACCGCCCATAGAACCTACGACGCCGGCAACAACGAGCACCACGATGACACCCAGAATGATCTTGCCGATCGGCTTCTTTCCCTCTTTTGCCATTATGCATCCTTCCTACGATCCGGCTACCGCGCCGGCACACAGCACATCGTAGGAGGCAGCGAACTCAAATTCATTAGCTGGGAGCTAATGTCGCAACACAGTTTGCCATCTGACACTCATTGAGTCTTTTTTCCTTCACCGAACTCATGCCTTTGTTGTTGACTATTAAACATTTAGACGTAAACTGCTTTGTTACCTTGTCAACATCTGAAAGGAACCTCATTGGGAAAAGACGTACTGGTGCAGCAACTCGTCGACTCATTCGACAGCTGGCCAACCAAAAAATCCGGTTGCGGATCGTCCCGCATGACACAAGAGCTCTATCCTTTTGACAAGCTCTTCTCTCCCATCAAAATCAACAAGCTCACCGTCAAAAACCGCATTGTCATGGCGCCGATGGGCAATATCGACATGTGCGAGGAAACTGGTCGTCCCAGTGACATGATGCTGCAGTACTTTTTCGCCCGCGCCAAAGGCGGCTGCGGCCTCATCACAACAGGACTCGTGCCGGTAAGCCACGGCATCGATACCACGGTCACCGAGCTGGACAAGCTCACCTATTTCCCGCGCATTGATCGAAGCCGAACCGTTATGGCAGGCTGGCGCGACCTTGCCCAAGGTGTCCATGCCTTCGGATCGCGCATTTTTGTCCAGCTTACGGCCGGACTCGGCCGCGTGGGCAACCCGCAATGCCTCATCACGCAAAAGAAGTTTCCGGTCTCGGCGAGTTTCTTGCCTAACTACTACATCCCCGCCATTCCATGCATGCGCGTCTCGGACCAAAAGCTGCGCCGTATCGTAAACAATATCGGCCAAGCGGCGGCCGATGCTCATGCCATGGGCATCGATGGCGTCTATTTGCACGGGCACGAGGGTTATCTTATCGAGCAGCTCGGAAACCCCGCCTTTAACCATCGCAAGCTCGGACGTTATGCCGATTGGCGTCAATTTGGCCTCGATATGATCAAAGAAATCCGTCGCCGCGTTGGGCCCGACTACCCCATCATGTACCGCATCGACCTTTCGCTTGCACTCGAGGAAACCTATGACGAGCAGGTCATGAATTCGACCTATCTGGGACGCATGCGCGGCGGCCGCACAATCGAACAGACCCTGGGTTATATGGAAGAGCTCGTGGCGGCGGGAGTAGACATCTTTGACGTCGACCTTGGTTGCTATGACAACTGGTGGATGCCCCACCCGCCTGCGAGCATGCCCGCAGGCTGCTTCGTTCCCGTAGCGCGCGCCGTTCGGGAGCGCTTTGCCG
>CABSBK010000217.1 GCA_902475865.1 uncultured Collinsella sp. | reverse complement strand
GATGCCGGAGAAAACGGCCTTGAAGCGGTTGAGCAGCTTAAGGCGATTATCGCGGAGCTGCTCGTCCTTGTCCATGACCATAACCTCGTCGAAGAAGCGGTCGATGGGGGCACGCAGAGCTGCAAGGGCGGCAAATGCGGCCGGGTAATCCTCGGCAGCAAGGGCGTCATCGACAGCGGTCTGAGCAGCCTCGGAGGCGTCGGCGAGCGCGAGCTCGACCTCGCCCATCTGGCTGCGGTCGTACTCCGCACCCAGCTCGGGCTTGGAGATGTGAGCGGCACGGGCATAGGCGGTAGCCAGGTTGTCGAAGGTCTCGGCATCGTTCTTGCGAGCCTCGTCGAGCGCGGCGCAGCGGGCGAAGAAGACGGACGGAGCGATGATGTGCACCGCGGAAACGGCGGCGACGGTATCGGCCGGAATCTTCTCGTCGCGGGCCATGCTCACCAGGCGGCCATGGAAGAAGTCACGGACCTGTTGGGCGACCTCGGCGGCGTCGAACTCAATGCCTTGCTCGCTATAGAGCTCAAGGGCGAAGTCGATGAGCGACGTGGGGTCAATCGGCAGGCGATCGCGCAGGATGTTGATGATGCCGATGGCGGCGCGACGCAGCGCGTACGGGTCGGAGGAGCCGGTCGGGGGCTCGCCGATGGCAAAGATACCGGCAATGGTATCGAGCTTGTCGGCGCAGGCCACGATGCAGCCAGCGGTGCCCTCGGGCAGCTCGTCACCGGCAAAGCGGGGACGATAATGATCGCGAATGGCGTGGGCGACCTCGTCGTTCTCCCCCATCGCGATAGCGTAGTAACCGCCCATCACGCCCTGCTGGCTCGTGAACTCGACGACGGCGTTGGATACCAGGTCTGCCTTGCACAGGTGCGCAGCGCGAGCAGCGTCTGCAGCAAGGTGTGCGCCCAGATGGGCCTCACGGGCGATGGCGAGCGCGAGCTGCTCAATACGCTCGGACTTGGCGAGCACGCTACCGAGCTTCTCCTGGAAGGCGACCTTGGCCAGACGCTCGCGGAACTCATCGAGGGAGATCTTCAGATCCTCCTCGTAGAAGAACTTTGCGTCGTCCAGACGGGCGCGCACGACGCGCTCGTTGCCGTCGATCACGCGCTCGGCGTTCTCGGGCTTGCTGTTGGAAACGACCACGAACTCACGTGTGAGCTTGCCCACGACGTCATAGATCGGGAAGTAGCGCTGGTTGGTGAGCATGGACTCGCAGATGATCTCGTGCGGGACCTTGAGGAACTCCTCATCGAAGGTACCGACGAGCACCGTCGGCCACTCGCAGAGGTTGATGACCTCCTCAAAGACCTTCTTAGGCGTGTCGACATGGCAACCGGGGCGCGCAGCCTCGACCTCGGCGATACCGGCAAGGATGGCCTCGCGACGACGCTCGGCAGAAAGCACGCCGGCGTCCTCGAGCACCTGCTCGTAGACGGCAGGGCTGGCGACCACATGGTCACCGGGGCCCAGAACGCGATGTCCGCGCGTGGTGTTGCCACTCGTCACGTCGGCAAAGGACACGGGCACAACGTCCTCACCCAAAAGGCAGCAGATCCAACGGACCGGACGAACAAACGTCGCGTGCTCGTGGCCCCAGCGCTGGCTGCGATAGTTGGGCCACTGCAGCCCGGCGATCGTCTTCTCGCACAGAGCCGTCAGGATCGGGGTAGCCGGTGCAGAGGGAATGTTCTTCTCGGCGAACACATACTCGCGACCGTCGGTGTCCTCGCGACGGACCAGGTCCTCGGCAGCCACACCGCACTTGCGGGCAAAGCCCTGGGCGGCCTCGGTGGCGGTGCCGTCGGCAGCAAAGGCAATGTTTGCCGCGGGACCGCGCTTGACCTCATGGACCTCATCGGTCGCGGTGGCGACGTTGGCCACGAGCGCAGCCAGACGACGCGGGCTCGAGATCACGCGGACCTCGCCATGGACCAGACCGGCCTCGTCGAGGCCCTTGGCGATCATGGTGCCGAGCTGCTTGACGGCATTGTTCAACGGTGCGGAGGGCATTTCCTCCGTACCGATCTCAAACAGGAAATCCTTAGCGTCTGCCATAGCTTACGCCACCTCGCCTTCCTGGTCGGCATTCTCGTTGACTCCGGCGACCTCGGCCATATAGGCCTCGCAGCACGCCTTGGCGACGGCGCGGACGCGCAGGATGTAGTTAGCACGCTCGACCGCGGACAGCGCACCGCGAGCATCGAGCAGGTTGAAGGCATGGCTGCACTTCATGACGCAGTCGTAAGCGGGCAGCGGCAGCTTGCGCTCAAGGCAGGAGTGGCACTCGGCCTCGTAGTCGTCAAACTTCTGACGCATCATCTCGACGTTAGCGACCTCAAAGTTGTAAGCGCTAAACTCACGCTCGTTCTCCAGGAACACGTCGCCATAAGTCATAGGCGTGCCGTCGGGCAGATAACTCCACACCAGGTCGTAGACGGAGTTGACGCCCTGGGCGTACATGGCGATGCGCTCCAGGCCGTAGGTGATCTCGACGGGCACGGGGTCGACCTCGATGCCGCCCACCTGCTGGAAGTACGTAAACTGCGTGACCTCCATGCCGTTGAGCCAGACCTCCCAGCCAAGGCCCCAGGCGCCCAGCGTCGGGCTCTCCCAGTCGTCCTCGACAAAACGAACGTCATGGTCGTTGGGGTCCAGGCCGATAGCAGCAAGAGACCCCAGGTAAAGCTCCTGGGCGTTGACCGGCGACGGCTTGATGAGCACCTGGAACTGATAGTAGTGCTGCATGCGGTTG
>CABSBK010000216.1 GCA_902475865.1 uncultured Collinsella sp. | reverse complement strand
TGCCTAAAAACAATTTGGGCGGTATACAATAATCGTAACTGTTTCATCCTTAGCGGGATGCCGCATGATGGATATTACCTGCCATCGTGAGGTGTGTCGGTCGTGCACGGCGCGCTGGATGCTCGTGCTCGGTTAGAGGAGGCTGCCATGGCGGGCAAGGGTCGTGCGAGTGTCAACGATATGAAGCGTGTCGAAGTGCTGGTGTTGATGGAGATTGCCCAGCAATCCGAAAGTGGCGGGACATATGGCTTCTCGCGCAAAACGCTTGCGGAGCACGTTGGAGTGTCTCCGTATCGAGCCCGCGCCGCAATTGAGCGCTTGGATTCTGACGGTTTGATCGAGGTCGTTTCGCGTTATAGCGAGGATGGCGGCCAGCTTGCAAATGGTATTTGCCTTACCGAGCGTGGCGGGGGGTATCTGAAAGGCATCCGCGCGGGTATGCTCGTTCGGGATATGCTCAAGGACGAGCTTGCCGATCGGTAACGATCTGCCGCCTAAGTTGTTGTTACGCCGCTCGGGTCCCGGGCGGCGTTTTGTTTCGAGATGGAGAAATGCAAGCACTTTGGTGAAAAATGGCGAACTGCTTCTTTCTCGAGTATTACAATGAAGACCCGTAAGATGTGTATGGACAACTTCTACGGGAAGCGCAGGTAATTCAATATGACTAAGCATGTGTTTGTGACCGGCGGCGTGGTTTCGTCTTTGGGCAAGGGCATTACCGCGGCATCGCTGGGCCGTTTGCTCAAGTCGCGCGGCTACAAGGTGACGATGCAGAAGGCCGACCCGTATCTGAACGTCGACCCCGGTACCATGAGCCCGTTCCAGCACGGTGAGGTCTTTGTGACCGAGGACGGCTACGAGTCCGATCTGGACCTGGGCCACTACGAGCGCTTTATTGACGAGAACCTGACCCGCGATTCTAACTTTACGACGGGCGCCATTTACAAGAGCCTGATTGCCCGCGAGCGTCGCGGTGACTTTTTGGGCGGTACCGTCCAGGTGATCCCGCACGTCACCAATGCTATCAAGGACAAATTCCGCCGCATTGAGGAGCAGACTGGCTCCGACGTTGTCATTACCGAGCTGGGTGGTACGATCGGCGACATCGAGTCGCAGCCGTTCGTGGAGGCTATCCGCCAGTACCGCAAGGAGGCCGGTCCCGAGAACGTCTGCTACATCCACGTATCGCTCGTTCCCTATATCGCCGCCGCCCACGAGGTTAAGACCAAGCCCACGCAGCACTCCGTCAAGGAGCTGCGCAGCTTTGGTATCCAGCCCGACATTATTGTGCTGCGCTCCGATCACCATATTGATGACGCTATCCGCGGCAAGATCGCGAGTTTCTGCGACGTCGACACCGACTGTGTCTTTACCAACGAGGATTGCGCGAGCATTTACGACGTGCCGCAGCTGCTCGCGGAGCAGGACTTTGACCTGCGCATTTGCGAGCGCCTTGGCCTCGATCCGCGCGAGCGCGATATGAGTGCATGGAATGAGTTCCTGCGCAAGCAAAACCATGCCAACCATCACGCCGATAAGGTTAAGGTTGCCGTCGTGGGAAAGTACACCCAGCTTCCCGATGCATATCTGTCGGTTATCGAGGCCCTGCATCACGCGGGCGTTTTCTACGATCGTCACGTAGATGTGCAGCTGGTCGATGGTGAGAGCCTCGATGCCGAAAACGTCAATGAGGTTCTGGGCGACGCATCGGGCATCCTGGTTCCCGGCGGCTTTGGCAAGCGCGCCCTGCTTTTCGCTCTGGCTGGCCTCGGCCTGAGCGAGGGTCGTACCCTCATTGAAGACGTTGACCGAGCCGTCGTCAAACGCGGCGACGAAGGCGCGCCCTGGAGGGCAAGATCCTCGCAGCCCAGTACGCCCGCGAGCACAAGATTCCGTATCTGGGCATTTGCCTGGGTATGCAGGTTGCCGTGTGCGAGTTCGCCCGCAACGTTGTCGGCCTTGCCGGTGCCAGCTCCTCCGAGTTTGATCCGGACGGTCCGTTTAGCGTAATCGACCTGATGAGCTCGCAGGAGGACGTGACCGAGAAGGGCGGCACCATGCGCCTGGGCGCCTATCCGTGCAAGCTCGCTGCCGATACCCTCGCGCGTGAGGCGTATGGCGAGGAGCTTGTCTACGAGCGCCACCGTCACCGTTTTGAGTTCAACAATGCCTTCCGCGATCAGCTCGAGGACGCCGGTCTTGTCATCTCGGGTCTTTCGCCTGATGAGCGTCTGGTCGAGATGGTCGAGCTGCCGCGCGATGTGCACCCGTGGTTCGTGGCCACCCAGGCTCACCCCGAGTTTAAGAGCCGCCCCACCAATCCTCAGCCGCTATTCCGAGAGTTCGTGCGTGCCTCGATTGGCCAGCATGAGGGCATCGATCGCCTACAGGTGACGCCCATGAATCGTGCGATGGACTAAGGTTGCCGGCGAACCGGGAACATATCGGAGAAGCTCCTTCGCCGCTCGCTGTGGCGGCGGGGGAGTTTCTTGATTACCTTGCAGTCGAGCGGGGCTTGGCGCGTAACACGATTGCCGCCTATCGCCGAGACCTGACGACCTACTGTGCATATCTGGAGCGGACGGGCATTGCGTCCTTTGAGGACGTGAGTCGGCGGGTCATTGAGGACTTTATCGCCGATCGGCGCGATGGGGGCTATTCCGATGCCTCGGTGGAGCGCGCGCTCGCTGCCGTCAAAGGCCTGTATGCCTTTTTGGTGCGCGATGGGGCCGTGACCCAAAATCCTACGGCGGCGTTGCGTTTGCCAAAAAAGGCCGAGCGCCTGCC
>CABSBK010000215.1 GCA_902475865.1 uncultured Collinsella sp. | reverse complement strand
AGGGCTCCATGCTCAACACGCCCAACACCTTTGGCATCTACGTGTGCGGCAAGGTGTTCCATTGGGTGGAGCAGACCGGCGGACTCGCCGCCATGGCCGAACGCAACTGGGCCAAGGCCAACCTGCTCTACGACCTGCTCGAGCACAGTGAGCTGTTCCATGGCACCGCGCAGGCCGACAGCCGCTCCATCGCCAACGTCACCTTCCGCACCGACGACGCCGAACTCGACGCGGCCTTTGTCGCAGGCGCGGCCGAGCACCAGATTCAAAACGTCAAGGGCCATCGCCTGGTGGGCGGCATGCGCGCGAGCGTCTACAACGCCGTGACCATGGAAGACACGCAGGCACTGGCCTCGTACATGAAGGACTTCGAAGCGCAGCATAGTTTGAGTCCGCGATCTAACTAGCCCGCAACGCGCGGGCCGACCAGCCACTTCAAACCACTTGTTTTAGACAAACCTGCTAAGGAGTTTTTCATGCGCAAAATTAAAACCATCGACGACATTACCAAAGACGGCAAGGTCGAGTTTGGCGAGGGCTACGAGTTTGTGGGCACCGCCGAGGAGGCCGACGCCATCCTGATGCGCTCCACCGACCTGCACGGCTACGAGCTGCCCGAGGGCATCCGCGCCATCGCCCGCTGCGGCGCCGGCGTCAACAACATCCCCGTCGAGGAGTACGCCAAGAAGGGCGTCGTCGTCTTTAACTCCCCCGGCGCCAACAGCAACGCCGTCAAGGAGCTCGTCCTGGGCATGCTAGTGCTCTCGAGCCGCGGCGTGGTGCAGTCGATGAACTGGGTGCGAGACAACGCCGACGACCCCGAGATTCAGGTCGATGCCGAGAAGGCCAAGAAGGCCTTTGTGGGCCGCGAGCTCAAGGGCAAGCGCATCGGCGTCATCGGCCTGGGCAACGTGGGCTCCAAGGTCGCCAACGCCTGCGTCGACCTGGGCATGGACGTTTACGGCTACGACCCGTTCATTTCCGTCGAGCACGCGTGGGTGCTGAGCCGCGAGGTGCAGCGTGTGGGCACGCTCGAGGATCTCTGCCGCGGCTGCGACTACCTCACCGTACACGTGCCCAGCAAGGCCGACACCATCGGCATGATCAGCACCGAGCAGATCAACCTGCTGGCACCCGACGCAGTGCTCATCAACTACGCGCGTGAGACCATCATTGACGAGGACGCCGTCGACGCCGCCCTGCGCGAGGGCAAGCTCAGCTGGTTTAGCTGCGACTTTGCCACGCCCAAGACCGTCAAGATGCCCAATACGTTTATCACCACGCACTCGGGCGCCGGCACCGGCGAAGCCGAGGCCAACTGCGCCGACATGGCCATCAGCGAGCTCAAGGATTACCTGGAGAACGGTAACATCGCGCGCAGCGTCAACTACCCCGCCTGCAGCATGGGCAAGGCGCGCGCCGCGAGCCGCATTGCCTGCCTGCATGCCAACGTGCCCAACATGATCGGCCAGATCACGGCCATCCTGGCCAAGGACAACGCCAACGTGCAGCGCATGACCAACGAGTCCGCCGGCGAGAACGCCTACACCATGTTCGACACCGATGAGCACCTGAACAGCAGCACGATCGAGGCGCTTAAGCAGATTCCGTCGATGTATCGCGTGCGCGTAATCAAATAGCGCCGGCTGATCTGACGGGCAGTTCCCCATGTGGCCTGCCCGTCACTGACATTGAATGCCCGCGGGGCGCCTTTCGCACGAGAGGCGCCCCGTTTTTGTGAGCGCTCCATTAAATGCACCGAGCCGCTTCTTGGCATACAATCTGTATGTTGACCTAACTATCTGTGAGGTGCCTATGGTTGATACAGATTTTGCTTGGCGGCTTACGCAAGGACTCGTGCGGATCGACAGCTCAGACCCGGGTGCGTATGAGGACGAGATTGAGCGCTATATCAAAGCGTTGGTTGAGGAACGGTTGGCGCAGCTGAGCCATCCGGTACTCCATGCCGTGCAGGTTGAGGAACTCGAGGTGCTGCCCGGGCGCCGCAACCTTATGGTCACCGTGCCGGGACTGAGCGACGAGCCACGGCTCGTCTATATCTGCCATATGGATACCGTTACGCTGGGCGATGGCTGGGACGCGGACATTCCGCCGCTCGGGACGGTTGTGCGCGACGGCAAGCTCTATGGCCGCGGTGCCTGCGATATGAAGGGTGGCCTGGCCTGCGCCATTGCCGCACTGGTCCATACGCTCGAGCGCGTGGCGACGGATGGCGCGCTGCCCCGCCGCGGCTTTTCGCTCATCTGCTCGGTCGACGAGGAAGACTTTATGCGAGGCTCCGAGGCAGCCATCGATGCCGGCTGGGTCGGTTCGCGCGAATGGGTGCTGGATACCGAGCCCACCGACGGACAGATTCAAGTGGCGCACAAGGGGCGTACGTGGTTCGAGATTGAAATGGCTGGCGTGACAGCGCATGCGAGCCAGCCCTGGAAGGGCGCGGATGCCGTCGCCGCCATGGCCGAGGTCGTGTGCTCGCTTCGCCGCGCATTTGCGGCGCTGCCCGTGCATAATGAGCTGGGGCCTTCGACCATCACGTTTGGCCAAATCGAGGGCGGATATCGCCCCTACGTCGTACCCGACCGCGCCAAAGTCTGGGTCGACATGCGCCTGACCCCGCCGACCGATACGGCCGCCGCGACGCGCATGGTAGAGCAGGCCATCGCCGTCGCCGAAGCCGTCGTTCCCAGTTGCCATGGCAGCTACACCGTGACGGGCGACCGCCCCAACGGCGATGTACGTCCCGATAGCGACGGAAACGACCTTCAGCAGCTGGTTG
>CABSBK010000214.1 GCA_902475865.1 uncultured Collinsella sp. | reverse complement strand
CGCTGACCGCGATTGAGCAGGATCCTGGTGTCCTTGCGGAGCATGCTTTTGGCTGCATGTCTAAGCGTCTTGCCGGCAGGGGCGGTAGGCGTGCCGAAGAGGTCGTTCTGGAGCCGGCGCTTATCGTTAAGGACAGCGTGCTCGAGCTTACTAAACACAACTAAACACGTTTATCAATTCATGCAGATTGGATGTGGAGTACCTGTGACAGACAATGCCGCAGGTGAATGTCGCGTTTTGTAGATCGATGCGATTGATAAGGGCGATAAAACGTTTTTTCACCATGATAAAACGTTTTAGCAAATATACTAGTCCCAACGAAAGGCTGCCGTATCGGAGGGCGACCGCACAGCGAAGGGACAAATACAATGGCTAAAACACTGGGGACGCCGTGGCAAAAGCTGGGCCACGAGGTGCCGGCTTCCGAGCTCGAGGGCGTTGACCTGTATTGGCGCGCATCGAACTATCTGTCCGTCGGTCAGATCTACCTTCGCTCTAACCCGTTGATGCGCAGCGACTTTGTCGACGAGAAAACCGGTGAGGTGCGCGACTTTGGTCGCCCGGACGTTAAGCACCGCCTGGTCGGTCACTGGGGCACCACGCCCGGCATCAACTTCCTGTTCGGCCACGTCAACCGCCTTATTGCCGACCACAACCAGAACGCCATTTTCTTGATGGGCCCGGGCCACGGCGGCCCCGCCGGCACCGCCCAGTCGCTGCTCGATGGCACCTACCGTGAGATCCGCCCCGACATCACCAATGACGAGGCCGGCCTGCAGAAGTTCTTCCGCCAGTTCTCCTACCCCGGTGGCATCCCGAGCCACTTTGCGCCCGAGACGCCTGGCTCCATCCACGAGGGCGGCGAGCTCGGCTACACGCTCAGCCACGCCTACGGTGCCGTCATGGACAACCCGAGCCTGCTGGCCGTGGCCGTGGTGGGCGACGGCGAGTCCGAGACCGGTCCGCTTGCGACTTCTTGGCAGTCCAACAAGCTCGTGAACCCGGCAACCGACGGTATCGTCCTGCCGATCCTGCACCTCAACGGCTACAAGATCGCCAACCCCACCATCCTTGCCCGCGTGTCCGACGAAGAGCTCACCAAGTTCTTTGAGGGAATGGGCTATAAGCCGCACTTCTTTGTCGCCGGCTTTGACGACGAGAGCCACGCAAGCATTCACGCGCGTTTTGCCGCGCTGTTCGAGCAGGTCTTCGATGAGATCTGCGACATCAAGGCCACCGCGCAGGCCCAGGCCGCCGCGGGTGAGACCGTGGTCCGTCCGGCCTACCCCATGATTGTGTTCCGTACGCCCAAGGGTTGGACCTGCCCCAAGCAGATCGATGGCAAGAAGACCGAGGGCTCCTGGCGCGCCCATCAGGTGCCGCTGGCGAGTGCCAAGGACACCCACGAGCACTTCCGCGTGCTGCGCGAGTGGCTGCGCTCCTACAAGCCCGAGGAACTCTTTACGCCCGAGGGCCAGGTGCGCCCCGAGGTAACGGCCTTTATGCCGACCGGCGAGCTGCGCATCGGCGCCAACCCCAATGCGAACGGCGGCAAGGTGCGCCGCGAGCTCGAACTCCCCGATATTCATGCCCACGAGATTCCCGTTGCAAGCAAGGGCCACGGCTGGGGCTCCACCGAGGCCGCCCGCGTCTTTGGTGAGTACACCGCCGACGTTCTGGCCAAGAACATGGACGATTTCCGTATCTTCGGTCCCGATGAGACCGCGTCCAACCGCCTGCAGGCTGCCTACAAGGTGACCAAGAAGCAGTGGGATGCTGGCTTTTACGAGGACGATGCCAACGACGAGCTGCTGGCCGGTTCCGGTAAGGTCGTCGAGCAGCTGTCTGAGCACCAGTGCGAGGGCTTCCTCGAGGCCTACGTGCTCACCGGCCGCTCGGGTGTGTGGAGTTCCTACGAGAGCTTTGTCCACGTGGTCGATTCTATGGTCAACCAGCACTGCAAATGGCTCGAGGCCACCAAGCGCGAGATTCCGTGGCGTGCCCCCATTAGTGGTCTCAACATTTTGCTGTCGAGCCATGTCTGGCGCCAGGACCACAACGGCTTCTCGCACCAGGACCCCGGCTTTATCGACCTGCTGCTCAACAAGGCCAACGACACGCATATCGTGAATGCCTACTATCCGGCCGACGCCAACATGGCGCTTGCCGTTGCCGAGCGCGTCTACCAGTCCACCGACTGCGTCAACGCCATCTTCTGTGGCAAGCAACCCGCCCCCACCTTCCAGACGGTCGACGAGGCCAAGTCCGAGCTCGCCGAGGGCGTCGCGACCTGGGAGTGGGCATCGACTGCCGACTCGCTCGCCGAGGCCGACGTCGTGGTCGCCACGTGCGGCGACGTGCCGACGCTCGAGGCTCTGGCTGCAACCGACATGCTGCGCGAGCTGGGCATTAAGGTGTGGTTCGTCAACGTGGTCGACTTGCTCAAGATCCAGAACGTCTGCGAGAACGACCAAGCCATCAGCGATGAGCGCTGGGCCGAGCTGTTTGGCTGCGGTGAGAAGCCCGTGCTCTTTGCATTCCACGCTTATGCCGGCACGATTCGCCGCCTGATTTGGAACCGCCCCGGCCACGACGCCTTCCGCGTCCACGGCTACGAGGAGAAGGGCTCCACGACCACACCGTTCGACATGCTGCGCCTGAATAACATGGACCGCTGGGCGCTTGCCGCCGACGTGCTGCGCATGGTTGACGCCGATAAGTTTGCCGAGCAGATTGATGAGTGGGAGGCCTTCCGCACCGAGGCCTTTGAGTTCGCGTGTGGCGAGGGCTTCGATCACCCGGCCTTTACCGACTGGGTCTGGCCCG